>NZ_BAAJYR010000238.1:0-5262 GCF_057546605.1 Acidovorax sp. KPB24-03
CGTGATCGACCGGGTGCCGCGGCGCCTGTCCGGAACGCAGCGGGAGGCGTTGCAACGCCTGTCCAGGCAGGTGGTCAGCCAACTGGAGGCCCGCCAGGGCCGCCGGGAGGCCCAGATCCAGGCGGGCACGCTGGGCCGCCTGCTGGAGGCCATGCCCGATGCGGTCGTCTCCTGCGGCTCCGATGGACTGCTGGGCGAGTTCAACCACGTGGCCCGGGCCTGGCACGGCACCGACCCCCGGTCCCTGCCGCCGAGCGAGTGGGCCGAGCATTTCGACCTGTTCGAGGCCTCTGGCACACGGCTGCTGGCGACCGGGGACATCCCGCTGCTGGCCGCCTGGCGGGGCGAGACCGTGCGCGGGTTCGAGCTGGTCATCAAGGCC
This sequence comes from Acidovorax sp. KPB24-03, assembly GCF_057546605.1. NCBI lineage: Bacteria > Pseudomonadati > Pseudomonadota > Betaproteobacteria > Burkholderiales > Comamonadaceae > Acidovorax > Acidovorax sp. KPB24-03. The sequence continues at coordinate 383 of NZ_BAAJYR010000238.1, forward strand.
AAGGGCCAGCCGCCGCGGTCGGTGCTGTGCAACGCTTCGCCTTTGTTCTACGCGGACGGCACCAAGATGGGCGCGGTATGCCTGATGCACGACGTGACGGCACTGCGCGCCGCCACCCGTGCCGCCACGATCGCGGCCCAGCGCTTTTCGGGCGCCTTCAGCGCCGCCACCCATGGAATGGCCCTGGTCGCCACCACGGGCCACTGGATCGAGGTCAACGACGCGCTGTGCGGCATGCTGGGCTACTCGCGGGACGAATTGCTGCGCATGGATTTCCGGCGTCTCACCCACCCGGACGATCTCATGTCCCACCGCGACCACATCGACCGCCTGGTCCGCAGGGAAACGCAGAACTACCAGTTGGGCAAGCGCTACCTGCGCAAGGACGGCGAGACGGTGTGGGCCCATCTGGCGGTCTCGCTGGTGCGGGACGAATTCGACCAGCCCCTGCATTTCGTGGCCCAGATCCAGGACGTCACGGAGCAGCGGTCCATGGAAGAGCGCCTGCGCGACAGCGAGCGCCGCATGCGCAGCATCCTGGAAGACACGGAGGACGCCTTCATCGTGGCCGATGAGGACGGCCAGATCCTGGAGTGGAACCGCGCAGCCCAGGCGATGTTCGGCTGGCGCCGGGCCGAGGTGCTGGGGCGCCCGATGGCCGAGACCATCCTCGCCCCGGCGATGCGAACGCGCAGCCTGGCGGCGCTCATGGCCAACGAGGGCGCCCGGGCCCGCAGGCAGCTTCTTCCGGGATGGCACCGCGACCAGCACGAGTTTCCGATGGAGATCACCCTCAGCCAGGTGCAGCTGGAATCGTCCCGCATCGTGACGGCCTTCATGCACGACATCAGCGAGCGCGTCGCGGCCGAGCAGCAACTGCGTCGAAGCGAGGCCCAGTTGCAGCTGATGGCCGACAGCGTGCCCGCACTCATCGCGCACGTGGGCGCGGATTTGCGCTACCAGTTCGCCAACAAGGCTTATGCCGCATGGTTCGGCAAGGACCCCGCGCAGATCGTGGGCCGCCCCATGGATGAAATCCTGGATTCGGCGCATTTCGCCAAGGCCTGGCCCTACACCCGCCGCGTGCTGAAAGGCGAACCGGTGCAGTTCGAGGCCGAGGTCGCCAACGCCGCCGGCGAGACCCGGGTCATGTCCGCCAGCTACATCCCCGATGTTCAGCCGTTGGAGCCGGACCGCCCACCGGCGCCCGCAGTCGGGTTCCACCTCACGGTGACGGACATCACCGTCCACAAGGATTACGCCAACAGGCTAGCGATCAGCGCCGCGCGGCTGGAGCGGGCCCTCGAAGGGGCCCAGCTGGGCTTGTGGGAACTGAACATCGAGGCCATGACGCTGCAGGTGGACGCCCGCGGATCGGCCATGCTGGGCTTCGGCCCCAACGAGGTGACCAAGACCGTGCCCGAATGGACCGCCGTGCTGCACCCTCTCGACCAGGAGCCGAACGTGGCCGCGTTCCGCCGGCATCTCGGCGGAATGACGGAAACCTACGAGAACGAGTTCAGGGTGCAGGGCCCGCAGGGGGCCTGGATCTGGCTGTTCTCCCGCGGCAAGGTCATCCGGCGCAGCGCCACGGGCGCGCCCTCCAAGGTCATCGGCACGTTCATGGACATCACCCAGCGCAAGCTTGACGAAGAGGCGCTGGCGCGCGCGGCCCTGCTGCTGCGGCAGTCGGGGGCCATGGCACGCGTGGGAGGCTGGACGCTGAATCCGGCCACGGGCGAGGCGGCCTGGACGGACGAGGTCTACCGCATCCACGACCTGGAGCCGCAAACCACGCCGGACCTGTCGCAGGCGCTGAACTACTACACGAAGCGTCGCGCCCCCTCATCGGCGCGGCCGTGCAGCGGTGCATGGAAGACGGCACGCCGTGGGACCTGGAGCTGGAATTGATCTCGCACAAGGGACGACACCTCTGGGTGCGCGCGCAGGGCGAGCCGACCTACCAGGACGGCCAGATCGTCCAGCTGAGCGGGGCCTTCCAGGACATCACGGAGCGAAAGCACTCGGAGCTGCAACTGCAGCGCCTGAACGCCACGCTGGCGGAGCTGTCCTATACGGATGCCCTCACGGGACTGGGCAACCGCCGCCTGTTCGACGAGGCATTGAGCGCCGAGTGGGGCCGGGCGCGCCGGCAGGACGCATCCGTGGCCCTGCTGATGATCGATATCGACCACTTCAAGCACTACAACGACATGCACGGGCACCAGGCCGGCGACGAATGCCTGCGCCAGGTCGGCACCGTGCTGCAGGGGGCGTTGTTCCGGGCGCACGAAAAGCCGATGCGCTACGGGGGTGAAGAGTTCGTGGTGCTCCTGCCGGGCACCACGGGCGACGAGGCGCAGGCCGTGGCCCAACGGGTGCTGCAGGCGTTCGACCATGCCGCCATCCCCCATGGCGCTTCGCCCCTGGGCCCGCACGTCACCTTGAGCATCGGCGTGGCGGCCCTGCAGCCCACGGCGGAAATGACAGAAAAGCAATTGGTGCGCGACGCGGACCAGGGGCTCTACCAGGCCAAGGCCGCCGGACGGGCGCGTTTCATGCGGTGGCGCTGAGCGAACAGCCCCCCACTGAGGCGGCCGCAACGCAAAAAGGCTTCGCACTGCGAAGCCTTTTTTGCTTTTGGCACCCCAGCCGTTCATCCGAACGCGGGGGTGGCCATAACCTGTTTTACTGGTTGTAGACGCGCTTCAGATCGGCAACGCACTTGTCCTTGACGTCACCGTTCATGGCATCGCAACGCTCCTTGGCGGCCTTGTATTCGGCTTCGCGCTTTTCTTCAGCGGCGTCCTTCTTCACTTCGGCGACCTTGGCGTCCTTCTTGGCCATGTTGTCCGAAGGCTTGGCCTGGGCGCGAGCCACCTTGGCGTCTTCCTTGGCCTTCACGTGGGCGCTTGGCATCCTTCACGCAGACGTCCTTGGCATTGCCTTGCTGGTCATCGCACTTTTCCTTGGCGACGTCGTAGGCGGCGTCAGCGCGGGCTTCGTTCACCTTGTAGGTGGCCTTGTCGCTGGGCTTGTACTGGGCTTCCAGCTCGGCCTTGGCGACCTTCTCGGCACCCTTGGCTTCCTTCATGCAGACGTCCTTGGCGTTGGCCGTCATGCTGTCGCACTTCTGCTTGTTCATCTTGTAGTCGGCAGAGATGCGGTCCTTGGCGGCGCTGTGCTCTTCCTTGGTCATGGCCATGCCGCTGGTGGCGAGAAGGCCGGCGGCCACGATGGCCAGAAGATTGCGTGCGTGTTTCATATTTTTCTCCTCAATGTCTGTAGGGGGGTGCGGTTGTCGATTTGCCTTGTGGCAGCACGGCGAACACCGCTGGTTTTAAAAGTGGGAAAGGCCCGGGATTTACTTGTCGAAACGGAATTCGGGGTGGCGGTCTTGCCAGGACTTCAGTTCCTTCTCGGCGGCATCCTTGGCCAGACCCTGGCGCTCTTGCAGCTTGCCCAGGAACTGGTCGCGCTTGCCGGCTGCCACGTCAAGATCGTCGTCCGTCAGCTTGCCCCATTGCTCCTTGATCTTGCCGGTGAATTGCTTCCAGTTTCCCTTGACGGTGTCTTCATTCATGGCACAAGTCCTCTTGGTTATTCGCTTCAGCCCTCCACTCCGAGACGGTTTGGAACCCTGGCTGGATGCGATGGACGAACTGTAAAAGTGCCCCCTCGGGGCAGGCGTAGTCATCCGGGGGCAGCACGCGTCAGCCCAGGCCTACGGTTGACAAGGACAAAAAAAAGGGGCGTGCAGTGCACGCCCCTTTCGGCTATGAGCCCATGCGCTCAGTGCGCCAGATGCAGCCCGCATTCGCGGTTGTCCTCGCCCTTCGTCGGGTCCACGTAATCGAAGTTGTTGGGCAGTTGGTGGGCCACGAGGTATTCGTACAGGTCCTTGGACGACCAATGCAGCAGCGGTGCGACCTTGAGCAGGCCGTCGGGGTTGATGCTCACCGGGTCCATCTGCGCGCGCACGGCCGTGTCGGTGGCGCGCAGCGCGGTGAACCACACTTGCGGCGCGGTCTCGCGCAGCGCGCGGGCGAAGGGCTCGAGCTTGACCTCTTCGGTAAAGGCGGCATGCCGCGGATCGTCGAGCGCGGGCACCGGGCCTTCGACGGCCTCGCGGTGGGCGCGCGAGCGGCGTGGCAGGTAGATCGACAGGTTCAGGCCAAGCTGCCGGGTCACCTCGTCGGCGAACTGGTAAGTGGCCTCGGTGTTGTAGCCGTTGTCCATCCACACCACCGGCACGTCGGGCCGGGCCCGCGTGACCATGTGCAGGATGACGGCCTCGAACGGCCGGAAATTGGTGGTGACGATGGTGGGCCGGCCCAGGCCCACGGCCCAGTCCACGAGGCCCTGGGCGTCCTTGCCGAGTTCGGCGTTGATTCTTGCGAGGTCGATGCTGCTCATTCCATGCTCCAACGGGACCGGGCGCGAGCGGCCCGGTGGGACGGGCGATTGTGCCTTTTGCGCCGCAGGGCCGCAGCCGGCCGGCCACGCGCCCCTGCCGCCCGGCGGGGCACCGGAGCGCCGCAGTACGGCAAAAATACAACAATAAGAATCATTCCCATTCTCTTTTTATAATCGGCGTTCCATGCCGCACCCCGCCTCGCTTCCTCCGCCGCCCGAGCCCCTGCTGGCCGCCCTGGTGAAGCACTACGAAGACCTGGTGGGGTCGCTGCGGCACCGCTTCGGGGACGAGTGCTTTCCGCGCGAGATCGTGAACGACCTGTGCGTGCGGCTGCTCGAGCGCCCGGTGCCCGGCGAGATCGCCAATCCGCTCGCGTTCCTGCGCTGCGTGGCGCGGGACCTGGCCATCGACCGCTACCGCGCCCAGGCCCGGCGCCGCGAGACGGCGCACGAGCACCCCGAGG
>NZ_BAAJYR010000239.1:0-5250 GCF_057546605.1 Acidovorax sp. KPB24-03
CTGCTGGACCACCCGGCCATCGCATGGCACGGCGGCGCACAGGTCGCGCGGTTGCGCCGCGTGCCGGCCGGCGAGGACGGCAAGAGCGACGACACTGGGCCGGCGGGCTGGCAAGCCATCGGTGCGCAGGGCCAGGTGCTGGCCGAGGCCCCCTACGCCTTCGTGGCGGGCGGGCCCGACAGCATGCCGCTGCTGGACCACCGCTGGACCCTGCAGCCGCTGCGCGGCCAGGTGTCGTGGGCCGAAGAAGGCGAAGACACCGCGGGCTGGCCGCCCTTTCCGGTCAATGGCAACGGCAGCCTCGTGCCCCACATTCCCGGGCCGGAGGGCGCAAACGGCGCCCGGCGCTGGTACGCCGGCTCCACCTTCGAACGCCACGCCACCGAGCTTCCGCCCAGCAGCGCCGACGAGACGGCCGCACACGCCACCAACTGGAAAAAGCTGCGCACCTTGCTGCCGGCCGTGGCGGACCAGTTGGCGCCCGCCTTCGGCCAGACCCATGCGGCCCCAACGGACCGAGTGCCCGGCAGGGAAATCCCCCCCGTTTGGGTCTGGGCCGGCCTGCGCTGCGCTTCGCCCGACCGCCTGCCGATCGCCGGCCCGGTGGACCCGCACGCCCTGCCCGGGCTGTGGGTGTGCACGGCGATGGGCGCGCGCGGAATCACGCTGGCGCCGCTGTGCGGCGAACTGATCGCCGCCCGGCTGCATGGCGAACCCTTGCCGCTGGACGCCCGCCTGGCCCAAGCGCTGGGCACGGAACGGCTGTGAACCTGGACTGACCCGCGGGCCGGGCAGAAACGGCGCCCAACCCCTTATCGCCGTTTTCCGCCGTCCGCCCCCTGCCAACCCGCGCCAGCCTTGAGGAATATGCTTATCCGCATAACGGCCTCACAAAACAATCGTTTGTTTCCATAAAGACTCCCACTACATTCGCCCGCATGCATGATTTGGCATTCGTTTTCGCGGGCTTCGCGGTGGGCTTGATCGTCGGCCTCACCGGGGTGGGCGGCGGCTCGCTGATGACGCCGATCCTGATCTTCTTCTTCGGCGTGAAGCCGCACCTGGCCATCGGCACCGACCTGCTGTTCGCCGCCTTCACCAAGATGGGGGGCACCGTTAGCCTGGCACGCCAGCGGCTCGTGCCCTGGAAGGTGGTGGGCCTGCTGTGCGCCGGCAGCGTGCCGGCGGCGCTGCTGTCGCTGTGGGCCCTCCAGGTGATGGGTCCCAGCAGCAGCACCGCCCAGCGCATCATGACGACCACGCTGGGCGTGGCCCTGCTGCTGACCGCCGCGGCCATGCTGTACAAGGCCTTCGTGTTTTCTCCCGCCCGACAGGCGGCCGACCGGGCGGCGCGCGCCGATGCCGGCGAAGACGCCGCACGGCCACGCCACTGGAGCCTGCCGGTGCTGCTGGGCGCCGTGATCGGCACGCTGGTCACCTTCACCTCCGTGGGCGCGGGCGCCATCGGCGTGACGGTGCTGCTGATGGTGTTTCCCCTGCTGCCGTTGCCGCGCATCATCGCGGCCGACATTGCCTATGCCGTGCCGCTGACCCTGGTGGCGGGCCTGGGGCATGCGTCGCTCGGCTCCGTGGACTGGCCGCTTCTGGTCCAATTGCTGGCGGGATCGCTGCCAGGCATCTGGCTGGGCTCGCGCCTCGTATCCCGCGCGCCGGAGCGGTTGATCCGCTCGGCCCTTTCCGTGCTGCTCGCCTGGGCGGGCGCCAAACTGGTTTTGATCTGAGTGACCCACGATGTACCAATACACAGACTTCGACCGCGAATTCATCCGCCTGCGCGCTGAGCAGTACCGCGACCAACTCGAACGCTTCCAGGCCGGCAAGCTTTCGGGCGACGAATTCAAGCCCCTGCGCCTGCAAAACGGCTGGTACGTGCAGCGCTACGCGCCCATGCTGCGCGTGGCCGTGCCCTACGGCGAGCTGTCCAGCACCCAGCTGCGCGTGCTGGCCAAGGTGGCCCGCGAGTACGACCAGCCCGATGCCGCCCTGCTGGCCGAGGCTCAGGCCACGCAGGAAAAGCTGGGCGACATCCCCCTGCACGACGGCCGGCGCATCGGCACGCAGCTGAAGTACGGCTACGGCCACTTCACCACGCGCACCAACGTGCAGTACAACTGGATTCCGCTGGACAAGAGCGCCGATGTGATGGACCTGCTGGCCTCCGTGCAACTGCACGGCATCCAGACCAGCGGCAACTGCATCCGCAACATCACCAGCGACGCGCTGGCCGGCATCGCCGCCGACGAGATCGCCGACCCGCGCCCGTTCTGCGAAATCCTGCGCCAGTGGAGCACGCTGCACCCCGAGTTCGCCTTCCTGCCGCGCAAGTTCAAGATCTCGCTCAACGGCGCCCTGGAAGACCGCGCCGCCCTCGGCTGGTACGACGTGGGCCTGCAACTGCACAAGAACGATGCCGGCGAGCTGGGCTTTCGCGTGCGTGCCGGTGGCGGCATGGGCCGCACGCCGGTCATCAGCCCGGTGCTGCGCGAGTTCCTGCCGTGGAACCAGCTCATGAACTACCTGGAAGCCGTGATCCGCGTGTACAACCGCTACGGCCGCCGAGACAACGCCTGGAAGGCGCGCATCAAGATCCTCGTCAAGTCCGAAGGCCAGACCTACATTGACCAGGTCGAGGAGGAGTTCCGGCAGATCGTGGAGATCGAAGGCGGCCCGCACACCATCACCCAGGCCGAGCTGGACCGCGTGACCGCCTCGTTCCGCGAGCCCGATCTGGACCTGCGCCCGGCCGACGCCGAAGCCGAAACCGTGGCCCTGCTGCGCACCGCCGCCGAGAACGACCAGGACTTCGGCCGCTGGCTGGTGCGCAACGTGATGCCGCACCGCCACCCGCAGCTGCGCGCCGTGGTGCTGTCCTTCAAGCGCCTGGGCTATGCGCCGGGCGACGCCACCGCCGAGCAGATGGAAGCCGCGGCCGACCTGGCCGACCGCTTCTCGGGCGGCGAGGCCCGCGTGACGCACGAACAGAACCTGCTGCTGCCCTGGGTGCGCCGCGACCAGTTGCCCGAGCTGTACAAGGCCGCCAAGGCGCTGGGCCTGGCCAAGCCCAACATCGGGCTGCTGACCGACATGATCGCCTGCCCCGGCGGCGACTTCTGCTCGCTGGCCAATGCCCGCTCGCTGCCCATCGCCGAGGCCATCACCGAGCGTTACCAGGACCTGGACGAACTGTGGGACCTGGGCGAAATCGACCTGCACATCAGCGGCTGCATCAACAGCTGCGGCCACCACCACAGCGGCCACATCGGCATCCTGGGCGTCGACAAGGACGGCAAGGAGTGGTATCAGATCACGCTGGGCGGCGCCGACGGCACGAACCTGTCGGGTCCGGCCGTTCCCGGCAAGATCATCGGCCCCTCGTTCAGCGCCAGCGAAGTGCCGGGCGTGATCGAGGCGCTGCTGGCCACCTACCGCACCGAGCGCCTGCCCGTGGTGGACGCCGCCCACGGCCCCCGGCACGAGAACTTCATCGACACCGTGCGCCGCGTGGGCATCGAGCCGTTCAAGGCCGCCGCCAATGCCGCGCGCCACCCCGCCGAAGTCCTGTCCGCCTGAACCCGCCGCCGTCACCAAGCCCCATCGAATTACTATGAAAATAATAGCTGCCAGCGCACATAGCACTAGCGCAGAAGGCCAAAAAGTCCTTGAACTGGCCAACGACGCCGACCCGCTCGCGCAAGACCTTGCAGGCATCGAGCGCATCGACCTGCACTTTCCGAAATTCACCGACGGCCGCGCATTCAGTCAGGCCCGCCTGCTGCGCCAGCGCCTGAAGTTCGCAGGCGAGATCCGCGCCACGGGCGACGTGCTCATCGACCAGTTGGTGCAGATGGCCCGCTGCGGCTTCGACGTGGCCGTGCTGCGCGAGGGCGTGGACATGGCCGACGCGCAGCGCCAGCTGGACCGCTTCCACGCCTTCTACCAGGGCGACGTGACTCACCCGCTGCCGCATTTCCGCGACGCCGCCTGACGCGACGCCCCCGCCCCGCACAACGACGCCCCCAACGAGATCCCCCGCATGAATGCCCGCACCGAATCCCATGTGCTGAGCCACCTCAGCAACCGCCACCTGGACGCGCTGGAAGAAGAAACCATCTTCATCCTGCGCGAGGTGGCCGCCGCCTTCGAGCGCCCCGCCCTGCTGTTTTCGGGCGGCAAGGATTCGCTGGTGATGCTGCGGTGCGCCGAGAAGGCTTTCGGCGTGGGGCGCATCCCGTACCCGCTGCTGATGATCGACACCGGCCACAACTTCCCCGAGGTGACGGACTTCCGCGACTTCCGGGCGAAGGAACTGGGGGCCGAACTCATCGTGCGCAGCGTGGAAGACTCCATGGCGCGCGGCACCGTGCGCTTGGCGCATCCGGGCGAGAGCCGCAACGTGCACCAGTCGGTCACGCTGCTGGAGGCCATCGAGGAATTCCGCTTCGACGCGCTGATCGGCGGCGCCCGCCGCGACGAGGAAAAGGCCCGCGCCAAGGAGCGCATCTTCTCGCATCGCGACAGCTTCGGCCAATGGCAGCCCAAGGCCCAGCGGCCCGAGCTGTGGACGCTGTTCAACACACGGCTGGCGCCGGGCGAGCACTTTCGCGTGTTCCCCATCAGCAACTGGACCGAACTCGACGTGTGGCAGTACATCGACCGCGAGCAGATCGCCCTGCCCTCGCTCTACTACACCCACAAGCGCCAGGTGGTGGAGCGCAAGGGCCTGCTCGTGCCCGTGACCGACCTCACCCCGCCGCGCGACGGCGAAACGGTGGAGACGCGCGACGTGCGCTTTCGCACCGTGGGCGACATCACCTGCACCTGCCCGGTGGAGAGCCCGGCCGCCACGGCCGCCGACATCGTGATCGAGACCCTGGCGGCCGATGTGAGCGAGCGCGGCGCCACGCGCATGGACGACAAGACCTCCGACGCCTCGATGGAAAAGCGCAAGAAAGACGGGTACTTCTGATGACCACCACTACCAATTCGATAGCAGAACAGACAAGCAATCCGCCGGCATCGGGCCAAAACGATGCCATCTCTGCACTGAAGTTCATCACCTGCGGCTCGGTCGACGACGGCAAGAGCACCCTCATCGGCCGCCTGCTGGTGGACAGCAAGGCGGTGCTGCAGGACCACCTGGCCGGCGTGCAGCGCCAGGACGAGACCGACCTGGCCCTGCTGACCGACGGCCTGTCGGCCGAGCGCGAGCAGGGCATCACCATCGACGTG
>NZ_BAAJYR010000240.1:0-5195 GCF_057546605.1 Acidovorax sp. KPB24-03
AGCGCAGCAGCCCGCCCGCGCCGGCCACGCCGAGCCCGCGGCCCGCCTGCGCCTGGGTTTCGAGGGTGAACGCCTCGGTGATGCCCTGGCGGTACACGCCCGAGGCCAGGGGCCGGCCATAGGACAGGCTGCGAAAGCCGTAGGCGCGCCGCAGCGCCCCCAGCGACAGCGAGTAGTCGGTCCAGCCCGGGCGCAGCAGCTGCGTGTTGACGTAGAACGGCACCGAGGTCAGCACCTGCCGCCCGAGCGCGTCGGTGGTCACCACCGAGGCCGTGCCCGAGCCGTTCACCGTGGGCAGCTCGCCCAGCGTGAACGGGCCCGGCGCCACGGCCCGGTTGGCCGCGCGAAAGCCGTTGATGAACACGTCCACCGCCGAGGGCACGGCCGCCTGGCCCGAGAAGGCGGGCAGCGGATAGGTCACCAGGTCGGGCCGGATGCTGAAGTTGCGCGACCACTGCACGCCGCCCATGCGCACCGGCGTGCTCCACGGCAGCGAGCCGGTGATGACGTCGCCGTACACGGTCTGCGTGGCCTCCTGCGTCTCGGGCCGGGTCCACTGCGTGTCGTAGCGCACGTAGCCGGTCGACATGCCGGTGGCGCCGCGGCGCAGGATGCCGGTGCTGGACACCACGCCGGGCTCGCCGAAGTACCGGGCCTCGGACCAGACCGACGAGGTGGTGCGGCCCTGCGTGGTCATGGCGTAGGCGTCGTAGTTGAACAGCACGCCGCTGCCTCCGCCCAGCGGCAGCTGCGTGCGGCTGTGGTCGGCCAGGTCCTGCATCGGCAGCCATTCTGGCGGCACCTGCAGCAGCAGGCGCTGGCCCAGGCTGTCGTACTGGGCCGAGACGCCGGGCAGGGTGTCCACCGCCACGGGAGCGCCATCGGGCTCGGGGGTCTGCACGTGCAGCTCGCGCAGCGTTTCCGCGTCGATCTCGTAATGGGGGCCGCTGTGCTGCACCTTGACGACCTCGCCGGTGGTCCTTCCGTTGACCACGATCTCCAGGAACAGCGTGACCGGGGCGCCGGCATGCGCGTCCGGCACCGGATAGTCGCTGGCGCTGAGCAGGCGCGGCAGGCATGCCGCCAGCACCCCCCACCGGGCGATGCGGGTGCGCAGCGGAGAGGGGCGCGGTTCATTGCGATGCACGGGGCAGCTGGGCTTCGCGCCCGTTGACCGTCACCATCAGGTCGTGGTCGGGTGAGGGCGGCGGCGCCAGGTCCAGCGGCATCTGGCCATGGGGCAGCACGTAGTTCAGCACGTCCTTGGGCGGCGCCGCACGGCTGCCGCCGCGCGCCCAGGCGACGGAAGTGATGCGCGCGTGCGACGCGCCATGGTTGTGCACCACGACCTGGCCGGTGCGGCCAGCGCCCGTGAGGGCCCACGACAGTTCGGGGGTGATGACGGTGGTGCCATCGACCAGCGACCGGGTGTCGGCCAGACGCTGCGGCAGCGTGTCCGGCCCGTAGACGAAGAGCGGGATCGCATAGCGGATCTGCAGGCGCACGGCCACCGCCGCGTCGCTGGGCAGCGCTTGGGGCGTGCGCGATGCGCCGGCCGAGGGAGGTGTTGGCGCGGGCGGGTCCGGGGGTGGCGGGGGTGTCGCGGCGGGCAGTTCGTCCACCAGCACGCGGTAGGCCTGCTCGGTGCGCGCCGGCACCGGCTGCGTGGACAGCAGGCGCACCATCTGGCGCTGGCCCGGCGGAATCTGGCTGATGGGCGGGCTGGCCACCACCTCGCGCTGCGCCTCGAAGCGGTCCTGTCCGTCGGCCTGGCGCCACTGGAACACCCGCACCTGCATCGACACGGGCTCGGCGCCGCGGTTTTCCAGCCACAGCGCCACCGCGCGCTGCGGGCCGGTGATGACCGGGTCCACAGGCCAGATCATGATCGGCGTGGCCGCATGCGCCGGTGCGGCCGCCGGGCCGATGCCGCAGAGGCAGATCAGGGCCAGGGCGAGCGCGAGGAAACGGTGCAGCGTCACCACGACAAGGTCACCTGCACGGTGTCGGTGTAGGTGCCGGCGCTGAGCCCGGAGCCCGGGAACGTCGCGGTGGCCTGGATGGGCAGCGCCGTGGGTGTGGCGCCCAGCGCCATGTCCGCCGCCACGTTGGGCAACAGGGCCGGCGAGCCGGCCGCGACCAGCGTGAGCGCATAGGGAATGAACTGCGAGCCGTTGGAGAGCCGGCGCTGCGCGCCGCTGGCATGCAGGCCGCTGCCCACCGTCACCCGCAGCGTGGTGCCCGGCGTGCACAGCACCTGGGCCTGCGTGCCGGAGCCGCCCGTGGCCATGACGCTGTGCGTGCCGGTGCGCACGGGCGAATGCACGCCGAAGTCGAGCAGGCCGAACGACAGCCCGGTGGTCTGCGCGCTGCCCGAGATCTGGCAGCCGCGCGCTACGGTCGCGCTCACCGGAATCGTGGCCGTGGTGGCGATGGGCGTGGCGGCCTCGGCGGGCGCGGCGACCCACGCCGGCAACGCCGCGAGCACCGCCACCGAGGCGGCTTGGCGCACGCGCGCCGGGGTGGGGTGCGGCCTGCGGAAAAGGTGCACAGGGCTTTTCAGGGCGTGCATGGGCCCACCATGCCGTCCGATGGCTTGCATCATGGGTGTCCTCCGGGCGGGCCGGGCGCGTGGCCGGCCGCCGAGCTGTCAGAACGTCAGCGTGACCCCGAGCGTGTCGGTGTAGGCGCCGAAGGGCAGCGACTGGCTGCCAGTCTTGTTGACCTGCCCGTAGATGGGCAGATTGAACGCCGCTCCCGCCGTGGGAATGGCGACATTCGCCACCGGCGTATTGAGCGGGTAGGGCGTGGTGTGGCTCGCGTCCTGGTACACCTCGTAGGGGATGTAGGCCGACGCGGAGTTCATCGCCCGCGTGCCCACGCCCACCCCGGCGCCCTGGCCGGCATGCAGCCCGCCGCCCACCGTCACGCTGATGACGGTGATCTCTGGCGAGCACAGGATCTGCGTGGTGCCCGCCCCGCCGGCGCCGCCCGTGGGGGCCGCGCTCACGGTGCCCGTGAACGTCGCGGGCTGGGTGCCGAAGTCCAGCGTGCCGAAGCTCACGCCGGACTGCCCGCCCGAACTGCCCGAGATGACGCAGCCCGTACTGATGCGCATGGTCGCCTGCAGGTTGCCGGTGAGGGTGTCCGCCGCCGCGGTGCCGGGCCCGGCCACGAGGGCCAGGCAGGACAAGGCCACCGCAGCAGGCATCGCGCGCAACGGCAGTCTGGGGGACGGGTCGGTGTGGGTTCCGCGCGGCGTGGCGCCTGCGGCTGACGGTCTCGTTGGCATCGCTTTCCCCTATTCGTTGCAGGAAGAAAATTTCGATGGGACAGTGGTCTACGTCGTCTTGCAGCTCTCCAAGCTGCACTGTCTCCGGACACGGTTATTGCACATTTACACGGTGGGCTTTCGCGTTGCTAACAAACGGTAACAATTGGCCGGAAAAGCGCGCATTGATTGTTGCAACGCGGAACAGCCACCACAACGCTGTGCCGTCTGGCGGCGGCGCTATCGTTTTTGATAGCTACGGTTGAGGTAGCGCGCGCCTCTCAGCGGCGCAGCAAAAGGGCCTGCCGGAGCAGTCGGGCGGCACGATCCCGGATCTGGAAGGGGCTGTGGCCCGGCAACGGACGCACTTTGGAGCGCGAACAGGCCGCCAGGAAGTCCTCCAGGATGGGGGCGTCGTCCATGGTCTGCGACGAGCCGGGCTTGAAGAATTCCGGGTGCCACTGGGTGGCGGCGATGTAGCCCCGCCCACGCTGCGGGCGCCGCCGGATCGCCTCCGGCACGCCGTCGGGATGGCTCCAGGCCTCGATCTCGAAGCCCGGTGCGAGGTTCTTGATGCCCTGGTGGTGGATGCTGTTGACCACCACGCGCTGCTGGCTTGGGTACATCTGCGACAGCCGGGTGCCAGGCACCAGCTCCACCTCGTGGAAATGCTGGTCGTAGGTCACCGCATTGCGGTGCTGCTGGGCGCCGGGGTGCTGGGTTTCGATGTCCTGGTAGAGCGTGCCGCCGAAGGCCACGTTGATCAGCTGCAACCCCCGGCACACGCCGAAGATGGGCTTGCCGGCCTGCTCGAAGGCTTCGACCACGGCCAGGTCGTACAGGTCGCGGATGCGGTCGCCCAGCCAGGCGTCCTTGAGCGGGACCTCGCCGTAGGTGCCGGGCCACACGTCGGACCCGCCGTGCATCACCACGCCATCCAGCCAGTCCGCGTAGTGCGCCAGGGTGACGTCGCCGCGCGCGGTCTCGCCGGTGGGGCAGGGCACCATCACCACCATCGCGCCGGCGGACATGATCCAGTGGGCGATCGACTGCTCCACGTACTGCAGCGTCTTGTTGGTGAACAGCGAGCGGGCGGGGTCCGCGTGGGAGAAGCAGGCGGACAGGCCGATCTTGAGGCGCTTGGAAGTGGACATGCTCAGCGGTCCGCGAAGGAGAATCGTCGGCGAATGGGTGCGCCGCAGGTCAGGGCAAAAGGCATCCAAACGTTGTATCACCGGCCTCCGGCTCCGGCTGTAGGAACCGGCCGCTCCCGCCGTGGGCGCCTGCCCGACAGCCCGGCGGCGCCGCGCGTTGCGATGGCACCGGCGCTGCGATGTGCGACGATGCCTCCGGGTGGTGGCCGGAACGCGGCATCCACGCGCCGGTCCCGCCCTTTCGTCTTGCCCGGCCCCTGCCGGGCGCCATTGGAAAAAAGGAGCAACGCTATGCAAGTACAGGTGCACACCGACGACTACATCCAGGGCGGCGAATCGCTGGCCCAGTGGATCCATGACGAGACCAACAGCCGGCTTGCACGCTTTCGCGACCACCTGACCCGCGTGGAGGTCTTCCTGTCCGATGTGGACGCCGGCAAGTCCGGCGCGGCCGACAAGCGCTGCGTGGTGGAAGCCCGCGCGGCGGGTCGCCCACCCGTCGCCGCCAGCGCCGATGCGGACAAGCTGGCCGATGCCTTCACCAGCGCGGTCGAAAAGGCGGCCCGCGCCCTCGACACCGACCTGGGCCGCCTCAAGGACCGCCACGGCCGCGAGACCATCCGCACTGCGACCGAGTGAGTCCGGCAGGGCCGGGCCTGCGCGGGCCCCGGCCCTCCGGGCTCTGAACCGCCACGGCCCCGCTTTCGCGGGGCTTTTTTTATTCCGCAGGCCTGGCGGCGGCGCGGCCGGGGCCTGCCGCGATGCGCCGG
>NZ_BAAJYR010000241.1:0-5189 GCF_057546605.1 Acidovorax sp. KPB24-03
GGCCCCCCTGCGGCACCACGCCGGCGGGCAGCGCGGCCGTGGGCTCGGTCGGCGCGGGCGGCGTCTTGCCGCCCACCTCGAAGAAGGTATAGGACAAGGTGATGGTGGTCACGTCCTTGGACAGGCGCGGGTCGATCACGAACGCCACGGGCCATTGCTTTTTTTCGCCCGGCTCCAGCACGTACTGGTTGAAGCAGAAGCACTCGAGCTTGTTGAAGTGCGCGGCCGCCTGCCGCGGTGCGTAGCTCGGGATGGCCTGCGCGGCCATGCGGCGGTTCTGCACGTTCTGGAACTCGTACATGACCGTGGCCAACTCGCCCGGGTGCACCTGCAGCGAGCGCTGCGCGGGCTTGAAGTCCCACGGGCCGCGCGCGTTCGCATCGAACTCCACGGTGATGGTACGGCTCTTGTCCACCTGCGTGTTCGCGGGCACCTTCACATCGCGGCCCGCCACCCCGTTGCCCGGCACCTGCCGCTCGGACAGCGACAGGATGTTGATGCCGGTCATCTCGCAGATGTGCTTGTAGATGGGAATGAGCACGTAGCCGAAGGCAAACATGCCGACCGAGATCACGGCCAGCTTGCCCACCATCTTGGCGTTTTCAGTGCGGAACATGCCCATGGCGCGTCCAGGCTTTCAGCGGGCCAGCCAGGCCATCTTGACCATGAAGCCGACGAAGAAGGCCACGGCCACCGAGGCCAGGATCAGCGCCATGCGCCGGTTGGACTTCTTTTGCTCGGGGGTCATGCCAGGCCCTCCTCAGCCGATCACACGGGTGGCCGAGGCGTCCAGCTTCGGAGGCGTCTCGTACGTGTGGAAAGGCGCCGGCGAAGGCACTTCCCATTCGAGGCCCTCGGCCCCTTCCCACGGGCGCTGCGGCGCCACTTCGCCCTTGCCGCGCATCGCGGGCACCACGATGAACAGGAAGAAGTACACCTGCATCAGGCCGAAGCCGAACGCGCCGATGGAGGCCAGCATGTTGAAGTCGGCGAACTGCATGGGGTAGTCGGCATAGCGGCGCGGCATGCCGGCCAGGCCCAGGAAGTGCATGGGGAAGAACGTCACGTTGAACGTGATGAGCGAGCCCCAGAAGTGGATGCGGCCCCGGGTTTCGCTGTACATCACGCCGGTCCACTTCGGCGCCCAGTAGTAGTACGCGGCGAACATGGAGAACAGCGAGCCGGCCACCAGCACGTAGTGGAAGTGGGCCACCACGTAGTAGGTGTCCTGCAGCTGGATGTCGATGGGGGCCATCGACAGGATCAGCCCGGTGAAGCCGCCCATGGTGAACACGAAGATGAAGCCCACGGCGAACAGCATCGGGGTCTCGAACGTCATGGAGCCGCGCCACATGGTGGCGATCCAGTTGAAGATCTTCACGGCCGTGGGCACCGAGATCAGCATGGTGGCGTACATGAAGAACAGCTGGCCGGTCACGGGCATGCCGGTCGTGAACATGTGGTGGGCCCACACGATGAACGACAGGATGGCGATGGACGAGGTGGCATACACCATGGAGGCATAGCCGAACAGCCGCTTGCGCGAGAACGCCGGCACGATCTGGCTGATGATGCCGAAGGCCGGCAGGATCATGATGTACACCTCGGGGTGGCCGAAGAACCAGAAGATGTGCTGGTACATCACCGGGTCGCCGCCGCCAGCGGGGTTGAAGAAGCTGGTGCCGAAGTGGCGGTCGGTCAGCGTCATGGTGATGGCGCCGGCCAGCACGGGCATCACGGCGATCAGCAGGTAGGCAGTGATGAGCCAGGTCCAGGCGAACATGGGCATCTTCATCAGCGTCATGCCGGGTGCGCGCATGTTCAGGATGGTCACGATGATGTTGATCGATCCCATGATGGACGAGGCCCCCAGGATGTGCATCGCGAAGATGCCGGCATCCATCGATGGGCCCATCTGCAGCGTGAGCGGCGCATACAGCGTCCAGCCCGCCGCCGGCGCGCCGCCAGGCATGAGGAACGAGGTCACCAGCATGATGGCCGCCGGGATCATCAGCCAGAAGCTGAAGTTGTTCATGCGCGCGAAGGCCATGTCGGATGCGCCGATCTGCAGCGGGATCATCCAGTTCGCGAAGCCCACGAACGCCGGCATGATGGCGCCGAACACCATGATCAGGCCATGCATGGTGGTGAGCTGGTTGAACAGCTCGGGGTTCACCAGCTGCAGGCCGGGCTTGAACAGCTCGGCGCGGATCAGCAGCGCCAGAATGCCGCCCACCATCAGCATGGTGAACGAGAACAGCAGGTACAGCGTACCGATGTCCTTGTGGTTGGTCGCGAACACCCAGCGCCGCCAGCCCGTCGGGCCGTGGTGGTGGTGATCGCCGTGGCTGTCGTGTGCGTGGCCGCCCGCGTGACCGTGGTTGTCGAGAACTGCGCTCATCTTGGATTCCTCAGTGCGTTGGGGCGTGGGTGGCTATTTGCCACGCTGGGCCAGGATCTCGGACGGCTGCACGATCTGCCCCGTCTTGTTGGACCAGGCGTTCTTGGTGTAGCTCACCACGGCCGCCAGATCGGTGTCGCTCAACTGCGCCCAGGAGGGCATCGCGCCGTTGGCGGCGCCCTTGAGCACGATGTGGATCTGCTGGGTGTGGTCGTCGCTCTTGACGATGGCGGAGCCGTCCAGCGGCTTGATGGGGCCCGCGCCCTTGCCGTTGGCCTGGTGGCAGGCCGCGCAGTTGGCGGCATAGACCTTCTCGCCGCGCGGCAGGATGTCCTGCAGCGTCCACACCTTGCTCGGGTCGTCCAGCTTGGCCGCGGCCTTCTTCTTCTCGCCCGCCACCCACTGGGTGTAGTCGGCAGCGGAGACCACCTTCACGTGGATGGGCATGTAGGCGTGTTCCTTGCCGCACAGCTCGGCGCACTGGCCGTAGTAGTCGCCCACCTTGTCAGCGCGGAACCAGGTGTCGCGCACAAAGCCGGGGATCGCATCCTGCTTGATGCCGAAGGCTGGCACCATGAACGAGTGGATCACGTCGTTGGCGGTGGTGATCACGCGCACCTTCTTGCCCACGGGCACCACCAGGGGGTTGTCCACCTTGAGCAGGTAGTCGGCCGGCGCGTTGCTCACGTTGCCGCTGTCGGACATGCGGCGGTGGCTGCTGTCGAGCGTGGAGATGTACGCCAGGCCCTGGCCTTCGCCGGTGATGTAGTCGTAGCCCCACTTCCACTGGTAGCCGGTGACCTTGATGGTCAGGTCGGCGTTGGTGGTGTCCTTTTGCGCCACGAGCACCTTGGTGGCGGGCAGCGCCATGAGGATCACGATGATGAAGGGCACGATGGTCCAGATGACCTCGACGGTCACGGACTCATGGAAATTGGCCGGCTTGACGCCGCGCGACTTGCGGTGCTTCCAGATCGAATAGAACATCACCGCGAACACGGCGATGAAGATCACCGTGCAGATGATGAGCATCATCCAGTGCAGGAACTGCTGCTCCTCGGCGATGCGGGTGACCGGAGGCGCCAGATTCAATTGGTTGACGGCCGGGCCACCGGGAAGATCCTGCACGGCGTGGGCTGCGGTGCCCACCCATGCACCCGCCATCAGCAGCAAAGAAGCCAGCTTGTTGGAAATGCTCTTCATAGTTCTCACTTCTAAGCCTCAATTAACCAATCCCTGGGCGCCCCCGCGTGGGGTCGGGGCGGCGCACAAAGCCATGCGAATTCCAACATCCAGACCGTGCCCGGGCCTTGGGGCGCAATGCCCGAGCCCTTCAGCGCGGCTGGGTTCCACATGAACCCGGTTTCATCGATGCGGAGCACCGGCGGTGCTTCGCTTTTTGTCTCCTGACCTTCAAGGCCCGCGCGGGTTGGCGCGTGCCCTGCACCGTGCAGCATGCCGTTCCCGTGGCCCGATTGCAAGGCCCGCGGCGACATCCGCCGCACAGCCCCGTACAAACCATGAGAAGGTTGGAAGGTTTCGCGCCGACCGCAGAGCCTGCCACCGACAGGCGGCCTCCCGGCGGGGCGGCAGGGATCGCACCGCGCAGCAGAAGTTCCGGAACAGCACCGCCAAGAATTGTAGCCTGCTGTTGCGACGGATCATGGGGGCCCTGCCCCCGGGAAAACACCCTCAGGCGCCCGGCTTTCTCGCCCCCTGCAGCATGGCGCGCATGTCCTGCAGCGACACGGCGCTGCTCTCGCTCACCCGCAACCGTGGCGCCGGCTTGAAGGCGTGGCCATAGACGATCTCGAAGGTCAGCGCCAGCTGGCCACCCTCGTTCGGGTCGGCCAGGCGGTCGGCCAGCGCCTGTTCCAGGCGCTCGCGCCAGCGCCGCCCGCGCAGCGCGGGAAAGCGCGCCGGGTGCAGGTTGCAGCCCAGTTCGCGCAGTTCCTGCAGCAGCCGGGCCGGGGTGGCGAAGGTCAGCCGGATGCGTTCCATGTCCATCACCGGTTCGGCGAACCCGGCCTGCACCAGCATGTCGCCCCAGTCGTGCATGTCCGTCATGGCATGGCCGGCGGGCGGCCAGCCCAGTTCGGCGTAGACGGCATGCAGTTCGCGCACGGTGTCGGGGCCCAGGCAGGAGAACATGAGATAGCCGTCCACGGCGAGTGCCCGGTGCCACTGGCCGATCAGCCGCTGCGGGTCGGCGGCCGTGTGCAGCGCCATGTTGGACCACACCATGTTGACGCTGCCGTCCGCCGGCAGGCCGAACTTCGGAGCACGCCCACCCCAGCGCGAAGGGCTCCACCATGCCGCGCCCAATGCCTGCTCGGCCACCGCCTGGCGGCGCGCCGCGGTTTCCGCCACCTGGCAGGCGGCCTGGGGGTAGCGCTGGCGCACCAGGGCATGGGCCTGCAGGCCACCGCGCACCGGGTCCCAATCGCACCAGGCGGCCGGGGCCTGGCGGATCCACTGGAGCCGGTCGTCCATGCGCCGGGCGACCTCCTCGTGCAGCCAGGGGGAGATGGCGGGGGCGGCGGCATGCCAGCGGGCCGCGGCGGGCGGGTCGATGGTGGGGGGAAGGTGCTCTGGCATCGTGGGGGACGGGGGTCGCGGCGAGTATATTGAGTCGATGCTCCACAGGCACCTTGCAGGGATATCGCATTGGCTGGGCGCGGCCCTGGGTGCCGTGCCCAGCCAATGCGCCGTCTGCCATGCCTGGCCCGCGCGGCGCGTCTGCGATGCCTGCGCCACCCGCTTCGCACAGCCCCAGCGGCGCTGCGCG
>NZ_BAAJYR010000242.1:0-5167 GCF_057546605.1 Acidovorax sp. KPB24-03
CAGCGCCCGGCCGCCCTCGGGCCGCACGGTGACGAAGCCCATGCGCCGGCCGTCGGGTGCGACCAGGTGCTGCATGTGCTCGGGGGTGAAAGCCGCGCGCAGCCGCTCGCGCGAGCGCTCGGGCGTGTAGCGGCCCACGCGCTCCAGGCTCTCGCGCATGGCCGCGGTGCGCAGCGCCAGCATGGGCTCGAAGTCCGCTTCGGCCACCGGATGCCAGGTGAATGCGGGGGCGGTCAATGCGGCACCTCCACGCGGCGCCATGCCATGCGCGCAGGCGCCCGGCCGACGGTCGCCATCGTCATGCCGCGAAGGCCTTGCGGATCTGCTCCAGCACGTCCTTGGCGCTGGCCGGGATAGGCGTGCCGGGGCCATACACGCCCTTGACGCCCGCCTCGTAGAGGAAGTCGTAGTCCTGCACCGGGATCACGCCGCCCACGAAGACGATGATGTCGTCCGCGCCCTGGTCCTTGAGCGACTGGATGATGGCCGGCACCAGCGTCTTGTGCCCCGCCGCCAGGGTGGAGACCCCCACGGCGTGCACGTCGTTCTCGATGGCCTGGCGGGCGCATTCCTCGGGGGTCTGGAACAGCGGGCCCATGTCCACGTCGAAACCCAGGTCGGCGAAGGCCGTGGCGACCACCTTGGCACCGCGGTCGTGCCCGTCCTGGCCGAGCTTGGCGATCATCACGCGCGGGCGGCGGCCTTCGGCCTCGGCGAACTCGTTGATCTCGGCCTTGAGCTGCTCCCAGCCTTCGGCAGAGTCGTAGGCGGCGGCATACACGCCCGTCACCTTCTGCGTGTCGGCGCGGTGGCGGCCATAGACCTTCTCCAGCGCATCGGACACCTCGCCCACCGTGGCGCGCAGCCGCATCGCCTGGATGGCCAGGTCGAGCAGGTTGCCTTCGCCGCTCTCCGCCGCGGCCGTGAGTGCGTCCAGCGCCTGCTGCACCTGCGCGGCATCGCGTTTTTTCGCGGATGGCTTTCAGGCGCGCGATCTGCCCGTCGCGCACCTTCACGTTGTCGATCTGCAGGATGTCGACCGGGTCTTCCTTGTGCAGCTTGTACTTGTTGACGCCCACGATCACGTCCTTGCCCGAGTCGATGCGCGCCTGCTTCTCGGCGGCCGCGGCCTCGATCTTGAGCTTGGCCCAGCCGCTGTCCACCGCCTGGGTCATGCCGCCCATGGCCTCGACCTCTTCGATGATGGTCCACGCGGCATCGGCCATGTCCTGCGTGAGCTTTTCCATCATGTAGCTTCCGGCCCAGGGGTCGATCACGCTGGTGATGTGGGTCTCTTCCTGGATGATGAGCTGCGTGTTGCGGGCGATGCGGGCCGAGAACTCGGTGGGCAGCGCGATGGCCTCGTCCAGCGCATTGGTGTGCAGGCTCTGCGTGCCGCCGAACACCGCGGCCATGGCCTCGATGGTGGTGCGCACCACGTTGTTGTAGGGGTCCTGCTCGGTCAGGCTCCAGCCGCTGGTCTGGCAGTGGGTGCGCAGCATCAGGCTCTTGGGGTTCTTGGCACCGGTGGCCTTCATGATGCGGCACCACAGCAGGCGCGCGGCGCGCATCTTGGCCACCTCCAGATAGAAGTTCATGCCGATCGCCCAGAAGAACGACAGGCGGCCGGCGAACTCGTCCACGTCCAGCCCCGAGGCGATGGCCGTCTTCACGTACTCCTTGCCATCGGCCAGGGTGAAGGCCAGCTCCAGCGCCTGGTTGGCGCCCGCCTCCTGCATGTGGTAGCCGCTGATGGAGATGGAATTGAACTTCGGCATGTTCCGCGCCGTGTAGCCGATGATGTCGCCGATGATGCGCATCGAGGGCTTGGGCGGGTAGATGTAGGTGTTGCGCACCATGAACTCTTTCAGAATGTCGTTCTGAATGGTTCCCGACAGCTGGTCCTGCCGCACGCCCTGCTCTTCCGCGGCCACCACGTAGCCGGCCAGCACCGGCAGCACGGCGCCATTCATCGTCATGGACACGCTCACCTTGTCCAGCGGAATCTGGTCGAAGAGGATCTTCATGTCCTCCACCGAATCGATCGCCACGCCGGCCTTGCCCACGTCGCCCGTGACCCGCGGATGGTCGCTGTCGTAGCCGCGGTGCGTGGCCAGGTCGAACGCCACGCTCACCCCCTGACCGCCGGCAGCCAGTGCCTTCCGATAGAAGGCGTTGGACTCCTCGGCCGTGGAAAAGCCCGCGTACTGGCGGATCGTCCAGGGCCGCACCGCGTACATCGTGGCCTGCGGGCCGCGCAGGTAGGGCTCGAAGCCTGGCAGCGTGTTGGCGTAAGGCAGATTCGCCGTGTCCTCGGCCGTGTAGAGCGGCTTGACCGTGATGCCATCGGGCGTCACCCAGTTCAGCGCCGCGACATCGCCACCGGGGGCCGACTTGGCGGCGGCCCGGGTCCACGCGGCGAGGTCTGCGGAGGCAAAAGAGGGGAATGGGGTGTTGCTGCTCATATCTGGGAAGGCTTCACGGGTGGCGAGAAAAGCGCGGTGGCGCTGCAACGATTTGGCACAGTGAAGCGAGTCTAACCCAATCTGTAATTATTAATTTATAGTTTTTCTGCGGTACATTCCCGCCATGTCAGCCGCCACCCTCACCCCCCGCGCCCTCTACGAAGAGGTGGCGGAGCAACTGCGCCAGCGCATCTTTCGGCGCGAGCTGCAGCCCGGCAGCTGGATCGACGAGCTGCGCATCGCCGAGGAGTTCGGCATCAGCCGCACCCCCCTGCGCGAGGCCCTCAAGGTGCTCGCCGCCGAAGGGCTGGTCACGATGAAGGTCCGCCGCGGCGCTTACGTGACCGAGGTGTCCGACAAGGACCTGCGCGACGTGTACCACCTGCTGGCGCTGCTGGAGAGCGATGCGGCCGGCGTGGTCGCCGCCAGCGCCACGGCCGAACAGCTGCGCGAGCTGGAAGGACTGCACCGCGAGCTGGCCTCCAGCGTGGCCGACCGCGAGCGCTTCTTCGCGGTGAACGAGCGCTTTCACATGCGGGTGCTGGAGATGGCCGACAAC
The DNA here is from genome assembly GCF_057546605.1 of Acidovorax sp. KPB24-03. NCBI lineage: Bacteria > Pseudomonadati > Pseudomonadota > Betaproteobacteria > Burkholderiales > Comamonadaceae > Acidovorax > Acidovorax sp. KPB24-03. Next base: position 3,025 of record NZ_BAAJYR010000242.1, read on the forward strand.
CGCTGGCGCAACCAGATGGTGGCCGACCTGCGCAAGGTGATGAAGCTCAACCGCCACAACTCGCTGCTAAAGCAGGGCCGCATCGAGGAATCGCTGCGCGAACACGGCCGGGTGCTGGCCGCGCTGCAGGCACACGACGCGCAGGCCGCCGCCTGCGCCATGCGCGAGCACTTCTCCAACGGGCTGCAGGCTGCCGCCTGAGCCGTGCCGCGGCCTGCGGGCCGCGCCCCCCTGAGACACCCGGCGCTTGCCCCGCAGGGATATCGCCTTCATGATGCACCCGTTGTCCATAAACGATGGCACCGCGCGCTCGGTAGCCATCCCCCACGGCCAAGGCCGGTGACACACGGGAGGAGCTTGCATGCTGGAGCGGTTTTTCTTGCTGGGAGAGTCCCCTGCCGACCTGCTGGTGGCACAGCACGATCCGTGGCTGGTGCTGCTGTCGGTCGCGGTGGCCGTGGCCACGTCGACCCTCGCGCTGCACCTGGCGGGGCAGGCCCGGCTGACCCACGAACCGGTGCACCGCACGATGGCGCTGGCCACTTCCGCCGTCGCGCTGGGGGCGGGCATCTGGGCCATGCACTTCATCGGCATGCTGGCCTTCACCCTGTGCGTGGCGGTCCAATACGACGTGGGCATCACCCTCCTGTCGATGCTGCCGGGCCTGGCCGCCTCCTGGGTGGCGCTCACCGTGCTGGCCCGCCAGGAGGTCACCGGGCGGCAATTGGCCATGGGCGGATTGCTCGTGGGCGCGGGCATCGGCGCCATGCACTACGCCGGCATGGAAGCCCTGCGCATGGCACCGGACCTGCGCTACGACCCGGCCTGGTTCGCCGCATCGATCGTGGTGGCGGTCGTCCTGGCCGTGCTGGCGCTGTGGGTGCGCTTCACGGTGCACCAGCGCAGCGGCATGTCCAACTGGCAGGCCACCGTGCTGTCGGGCAGCATCATGGGCATGGCGATCTCGGGCATGCACTACACCGCCATGGCGGCTGCCCGCTTCGTCGGGCAGGCCGACCCGGAAATGCCGGACAGCCACGCCTGGACGCAGGCGCTCGCGGTGATGGTGGCGCTGGTGACGGCCGGGGTGGGAATCTTCGCGGGCGTGGCCAACGGCCTGATCCGCTACCGCGACATGTACCGCAAGGTGCGCCGCAGCGAATCGCGCCTGCGCGCCCTGGTGGACACGGCGGTGGACGGCATCATCACCATCGACCATGAAGGCACGGTCCAAAGCTACAACCGCTCGGCGGAGCGCATCTTCGGCTGGCCGCCCACCGACGTGCTGGGCCGCAACATCCGCATGCTCATGCCGCAGCCCGACAGCGCCGCCCACGACGGCTACCTGCGCCGCTACCTGGAGACCGGCGAGGCGCGCATCATCGGCACGGGCCGCGAGGTGCTGGGGCTGCACCGCGACGGCAGCACCTTCCCGCTGCGGCTGGCCATCGGGCGCGCCGATGCACCCGGGAGCCCGATGTTCGTGGGGTTCGTCACCGACCTGCGCGGCGTGAAGGAAGCAGAGATGCGGCTGGGCATCGCCGCCAGCGTGTTCGCGCACAGCTACGAAGCGGTGCTCATCCTGGACGCCGAGCGTGCCATCGTGGATGCCAATCCCGCCTTCGAGCGGATGATGGGCGAGTCCCGCACTGAAGTCCTCGGCCGCCACGTGCAGACGCTCTACGCCGCCGCGCCCCACCCCGACTTTCCTGGCGTATGGCATGCCGTGCAGGCCCAGGGCTACTGGCAGGGGGAACTGCTCGGGCGCAGCCCGCAGGGGGCCTTGCCGCAGCGCGTGTCCATCGCGGCGGTGCTGGGCGACGAAGGTTACCCGCACCACTACATCGTGGTCATCAGCGACATCACCCAGATCAAGGCGCACGAGCAGGAGCTGGAGCACATCGCGCTGTACGACAGCCTCACCGGCCTGCCCAACCGCCGCCTGCTGGCCGACCGGCTGGTGCTGGCGATCGCCCATGCGCAAAGGCACCGCGAACTGCTGGCCGTGTGCTACCTCGATCTCGACGGCTTCAAGCGCGTGAACGACCAGCACGGCCATGCCGCCGGCGATCAGTTGCTCATCGAGGTCGGCCGGCGCATCCAGTCGCATCTGCGCGCCGAGGACACGCTGGCGCGGCTGGGC
>NZ_BAAJYR010000243.1:0-5156 GCF_057546605.1 Acidovorax sp. KPB24-03
CCGCCCGCCGCCGGCCTGCTGGCGGCCAAGACGCGCTACCGCCAGGCCGATGCGCCCTGCCGCATCGACCCGCAGGCGGACGGCGGCTTCGCGCTGGAATTTCCCGACGCGCAGTGGGCCGTCACCCCGGGCCAGTCCGCCGTGCTGTACGACGGCGAGGTGTGCCTCGGGGGCGGCGTGATCGCGTCGGCCACCACCGTCGCCTGACGGGCCCGCCGCACGCATGGCCCCGCCGCGCATTCCGCCGATCCAGGGCCTGCTGGCGTTCGAGGCGCTGGCGCGGCTGCGCAGCGTGACGCACGCGGCCGAGGAGATGAGCGTGACGCCGAGCGCGGTGAGCCACCGCATCCGCCAGATGGAGACGCTGCTGGCCGTCAAGCTCTTCGCGCGCGGCGATTTCAGCCTGACGCCCGCCGGCGCCGCCTACCTGGAGCGGGTGCGCGAGGCCATCGCCGCGCTGCAGCACGTGCCCGGCACCCTGGGCGTAGGCCAGGCGACGCGCCTGCGCCTGGGCGTGACGCCGACCTTCGCGCGCCAGATGCTGCTGCCGCGCATCGCGCAGTTCCGCCACGCCTACCCGGACATCGAGCTGCAGCTGCAGGTGTCGCTGCCGGTGCACCACATGATGGCCGAGGAGGCCGACGTGGAGGTGCGCTTCGGCACCGGGCACTTTCCCGACCGCGAATCGGTGCAGCTCTTCGCCGACCGGATCACGCCGGTGTGCAGCCCCGAATACCTGGCCGAGACCGGTCCGCTGGACGGCCTGGCGACGGACGAGGCGGCGGCGCGCGTGCGCTTCATCCGCTGCGCGCTGGAGCCCTGGCGCACCTGGTTCAAGGCCGTGGGCATCGCCCAGCCCGAGCCGGTGGTGGGCAGCCAGTTCAACGACCTGGGCATGGCCTGGGACGCGGCGGTGGCCGGCTTCGGCGTGGCGCTGCTGCGCCTGCGCGCGGGCCAGCCCTGGCTGGAGAGCGGCCAGCTCGTGCGCCTGTCGCGCGACAGCCTGCCGTCGCCGCACGACTATTTCCTGTGCTGGAAGGCCGGCGCACTCGAGCGCTGGGAGTGCGCGGCCTTCGTGGACTGGCTGCGCCAGGCGCTGCACGACGGCCCCTGATGGACGCCGGGCGCTCCGGGACAGCGGGGTGCAGCCCCTGCGGGCGCAGCGGCTGACACGGAACTGACACGGTTTGAAAAGCCTTCACGCGGGCCGCGAAGGTTTTTCACGCCGCGCTCTCCGCAAATTTCTACAGTGGGCCGGCGCAGGTCCCGGCAGAGGGCCGCGGCACGGGGCCCCGCGGTCCGCACACCGATAGAACACCGGAGACAAACCCATGACCTGGCAGCAAATCTACGACCCGTTCGGCAACATGATCATTTCCACCGCGCTGGCCGCGATCCCGGTGGTCGTGATGCTCGCCGCGCTGGGCTTCTTTCACATCAAGGCGCACATCGCGGCCGGGCTGGGCCTGGTCGCGGCGCTGCTGGTGGCCATCTTCGCCTACGGCATGCCGGCCGACATGGCCGGGCGCGCAGCGCTGTACGGCGGCTTCACCGGCCTGCTGCCCATCGGCTGGATCGTGCTGAACATCATCTTCCTGCACCAGCTGACCGAGCAGAACGGCAGCTTCAAGGTGCTGCAGGATTCGCTCTCAGGCATCACCGGCGACCGGCGCATCCAGCTGCTGCTGATCGCCTTCAGCTTCGGCGCGTTCTTCGAGGGCGCGGCGGGCTTCGGCACCCCGGTGGCGGTGACGGCGGCCATCCTGATCGGGCTGGGCTTCTCGCCGCTGGCCGCCTCGGGCCTGTCGCTCATCGCCAACACGGCGCCGGTGGCGTTCGGGGCGCTGGGCACGCCGGTCATCACGCTGGCCAAGGTACACGGCTACGACCTGATGGAGGTGACGGCGATGGTGGGGCGGCAGCTGCCGTTCTTCTCGCTGCTGGTGCCGTTCTGGCTGATCTGGGCCTTCGCGGGCCGCAAGGGCATGTGGGAGATCTGGCCCGCCATCCTGGTGACGGCGGTGTCCTTCGCCGTGCCCCAGTACCTGGTGTCCAACTTCATCGGCCCCGAACTGGTGGACATCATCGCCGCCATCGTCTCCATGGCCTCGCTGGTGGCCTTCCTGCGCGTGTGGAAGCCCAAGACGGTGTGGACTTCGGCCTCGCTGCGCGGGCGCGACGTGAGCGCCTCGGAGGCCAAGCCGCCCCAGCCCGTCACCGCGCACAGCCGCGCCGCGCTGGTGGCCGCCTGGACGCCCTGGGTCATCCTGTCGGTGTTCGTGTTCATCTGGGGCCTGCCGTCGGTCAAGGCCTGGCTCAACGGCCTGTTCGCGCCCGCCTTCCCCATGGCCGGCCTGCACAACCTGATCGAGAAGGTGCCGCCCGTGGTGCCCACGCCCACCAAGGAGGGCGCGGTGTACACGCTGAACCTGCTGTCGGCCACCGGCACCGCCATCCTGCTGTCGGCGGTGGTGAGCGCGTTCTTCATGAAATACAACCCGGTCGCCATCGCGCGCACGTTCTTCAAGACGGTGTGGCTGGTGCGCTTTTCGCTGCTGACCATCGTGCTCATGCTGGCCCTGGGCACGCTCACGCGCTATTCGGGCACCGACACCACGCTGGGGCTGGCGTTCGCCAACACGGGCGTGTTCTACCCGTTCTTCGGCACGCTGATGGGCTGGCTGGGCGTAGCGCTCACCGGCTCGGACACGGCCTCGAACGTGCTGTTCGGCGGCATGCAGAAGGTCGCCGCCGAGCAGTTGGGCCTGTCGCCCAACCTCATGGGCGCGGCCAACAGCTCGGGCGGGGTGATGGGCAAGATGATCGATGCGCAGTCGATCGTGGTGGCATCGACGGCCACCCGCTGGTTCAACCACGAGGGCGACATCCTGCGCTACGTGTTCTTCCACTCGATCGCGCTGGCCTGCCTGGTGGGGCTGTACGTGACGCTGCAGGCGTATGTGTGGCCCTTCCACCTGATGGTGGTGCACTGAACGGGCCGTGGAACGGCGGCGGCCTCCACGTCAGGCGCTTGAAGCCTTTTGGGCCGCAACCGCATGTTCCACTAGGGCATACCGCTATATTTTTAATAGCAAAACAGAAAGGGGCGCACGGGCGCCCCTTTTTGTTTTTTGCTGCGTTGCCGCGCCGCGTCAGCCGGTGCGCTTGGCGTCCGGGTCGCTCGGGCCGTTGCGGTCGGAGAGCATCTCGGCCGGTGGCTCCAGGTCGCCGCTGTCGCTGCCCTCGGCCTCCCAGGTGCCGCCGTCGCGGCCGGTCTTGCCGCGGGGGTGGGCCATGTCGGTACCGTCGTCGAAGTTCAGCGGGCCGCCGCTGCGCGGGTCGTCGAAGGCCTGCACCGAGATGTCCTCGATGCCGTCCGAAACGTCCTGCTCGGCTTCCAGGTGGTCGTTGATGTCGTCGCCTTCCGGCATTTCGGCCGTGGGATCGTCGGTGGGGTCGATGGCGGTGTCGGGAACGATGGGGGTGCGCATGGCGGGCTCCTTGGGTCGGTCGGTGGGGACGCGGTCCGTGAAACGGTGCGCCGGATGCCCACAGCTTCGCCCCGTGCCAGCGCCGGGGCAGTGGGCCCGGCACCTGTTACCGGGTAGGAGCGATCCCGCACGGCCCGACAACGCCCGGGCTCAGGCGGCCGGCGGCGTCCCGAACGCGTTCAGCGGAATGCGCAGGTAGGCGATGCCGTTCGCCTCGGGGGGCGGCAGTTGCCCTGCGCGCACGTTGACCTGCAGGGAGGGCAGCAGCAGCGCCGGCGCGCCCAGCGTGGCGTCGCGCGCACGGCGCAGGGCGACGAAATCCGCCTCGGCCACGCCGCCGCCCACGTGGATGTTGTGTTCGCGCTGCGCCTGCACCGTGGTCTCCCATTGCGGCGCGCGCCCGGCCGGAGGGTAGTCGTGGCACACGAACAGGCGCGTGTCGCCCGGCAGCGCCAGCAGCCGCTGGATGGAACGGTAGAGCGTGGCCGCATCGCCCCCGGGAAAGTCCGCCCGCGCCGTGCCCACGTCGGGCATGAAGAGCGTGTCGCCCACGAAGGCCGCGCCGTCCACAAGGTAGGCCATGTCGGCCGGCGTGTGCCCTGGCACCCACAGGGCCGTGACGGGCGTGTCGCCCAGCCGCAGCGTCTCGCCATCGCGCACCAGATGGTCGAACGGGCTGCCGTCCGCCGCGCCGGTCTCGGCGGGAAAGAGCCGGCCGAAGGCGGCCTGCACCGCGCGGATGTGCTCGCCCACCGCGATGCGTCCCCCCGCCTGCGCCTTCAGGTACGGCGCGGCCGACAGGTGGTCGGCATGCACATGGGTCTCCAGGATCCACTGCACCGTGAGCCCCCGCTCGCGCACGCAGGCCAGCACCGCATCGGCCGAGCGGGTGGCGGTGCGGCCCGCGGCGGCATCGAAGTCGAGCACCGGATCGATGATGGCCGCGCACCGCGTCGCCAGATCCCACACGAGGTGGGTCACCGTGCCCGTGGCGGGATCGAAGAACGACTGCAGGGAAGTGGTACGGGGCATGGCGGGCGGCCTTTCAGGCGGTTCAGCGGACAACAATCTTTCCACAGATATTATGTGGTTTGATATATTGAATCCAACGCCGACCTTTCGGTGGCCTTGTGACGGCTTTTGCATCGATCTTCCCATGGACCCCACCCCCATCGACCCCGAGCGCCTGCGCCAGGCGGCCAGCCAGGCCGTCTCGGCCCTGAAGGCCCTGGCCAACGAAGACCGGCTGCTGCTGCTGTGCCAGCTGTCGCAGGGCGAGCAGTGCGTGGGCGACCTGCAGGCACGTCTGGGCATCCAGCAGCCCACGCTGTCGCAGCAGCTCGGCGTGCTGCGCACCCAGGGCGTAGTGGAGACCCGGCGCGAGGGCAAGAACATCCACTACCGCGTGGCCGACGCCGCGCTGCTCGAGATCCTGGCGGTGCTGTACCGCCTGTATTGCCCCAAGGAGTGAACCCCATGGCCATCGACTGGAACGCCTTCACCCCCGGCACCGCGTTGGCGGGCGGCGCGCTCATCGGCCTGGCGGCCGGGGGCTTTTTCCTGCTGGCGGGGCGAATCGCCGGCATCAGCGGCGTGGTGGGCGGCCTGCTGCGGCCCCGGCGCGGTGACCGGGCCTGGCGCGTGGCCTTCGTGGCGGGCCTGGTC
>NZ_BAAJYR010000244.1:0-5136 GCF_057546605.1 Acidovorax sp. KPB24-03
CGGCCAAGGCCATCGCCGCGCAGATCGCGCGACCGAGGCGAGCTCGACGCCAGCGGCGCGCCCGCTGCCCGCGCCGTGGCCCGGCGCCTGTCCCAGGCCCGCGCGGCGTTCCTGGAGGTGGTGGATTTCATCGCCGCCAGCGCCAAGGCCCAGCCCAACGCCGCCTATGCGGGCAGCGTGCCGTACCTGATGCTGGCCGGCAACCTGGTGGCGGGCTGGCAGATGGGCCGCGCGCTGCTGGCCGCGCAGCGGCTGTTGCCGGAGGGACAGGACGAAGCCTTCCTGCGCGCCAAGATCGCCACCGCGCAGTTCTACGCGGACCACATCCTGGTCAAGGCCGGCGGCCTGCGCGATGCCATCGTGGAAGGTGCCGACAGCGTGACCGCGCTGGCGCCCGAGGCGTTCTGACACTGCTTTGGCTGCCTTGATTGCTATTGAATCGATAGCTGAATGCCCTAGAGCAATATGCGCTGGGGCCGTTTTTCGTCATTAATACCAACCCCGGAGACCGTCCATGTCCCAGTTGCCACCGGCGCTTCAGAAACTCTCGCTGCCCGTCATCGGTTCGCCGCTGTTCATCATCAGCAACCCCCAGCTGGTGATCGCGCAGTGCAAGGCGGGCATCGTGGGCTCGATGCCCGCGCTCAACGCCCGCCCGGCCGAGCAGCTGGACGACTGGCTGGCCGAGATCACCGAGGCGCTGGCGGCGCATGACAAGGCGCACCCCGACCGGCCGTCGGCCCCGTTCGCCATCAACCAGATCGTGCACAAGAGCAACGACCGCCTGGAGCACGACATGCAGGTCTGCGCCAAGTACAAGGTGCCCATCGTCATCACCAGCCTGGGCGCGCGCGAGGACGTGAACCAGGCCGTGCACGGCTGGGGCGGCATCGTGCTGCACGACATCATCAACAACAAGTTCGCGCACAAGGCGATCGAGAAGGGCGCCGACGGCCTCATCGCCGTGGCCGCGGGCGCGGGCGGGCATGCGGGGGTCAAGAGCCCCTTCGCGCTGATCCAGGAGATCCGCCAGTGGTTCGACGGCCCCGTGGCGCTGTCCGGCGCGATCGCCTCGGGCGGCGCCGTGCTGGCCGCGCAGGCCATGGGGGCCGACTTCGCCTACATCGGCTCGGCCTTCATCGCCACGCACGAAGCGCGGGCGCAGGAGGCCTACAAGCAGGCCATCGTGGACGGCAACTCCGACGACATCGTCTACAGCAACCTGTTCACGGGCGTGCACGGCAACTACCTGGCGCCCTCGGTGCGCGCGGCCGGGCTCGACCCCGACTACCTGCCCGAGTCCGACCCAAGCAAGATGAACTTCGGCGGCGATGCCAAGAAGGCCTGGAAGGACATCTGGGGCTGCGGCCAGGGCATCGGCGCGATCACCGAGGTGACCGGCGCGGCCGACCTCGTGGCCCGCCTGCGCCGCGAATACCAGGCCGCGCGGGGCCGCCTGGCCGTCCTCTGAGCCGCGCCGCCGGGCCGGCTGCCCCGGCCCGGGACGCTATACTTTTCGACCCCCGCGCTCCCCGGCGCTGCCGCATGGCAGTGCCGGGAGCGCTTTTTTGCGGGCCCGCGGGCAATTTGCCGCGCGGCCCGTTCCATGGTTCGTCCCTCGCCGGTTTCCGCATGTCCTCCGCCTCCCGCAGTTCCCTGATCGACACGGTCAAGGGCCTGGCCTGCGCGACCATCGTCGCGCACCACCTGGTTTTCTACGGCCCCATGTCCGATGTGGCCCTGCCGCTGATGCCGCAGGTGATGGCGTGGCTGTCCCAGCATGGGCGGATGGCCGTGCAGGTGTTTCTGGTCCTCGGCGGCTACCTGGCCGCGGCCAGCCTGGCGCCCACCGGCGCGGCGCGCTTCGACAGCGCCTCCGAGCAGATCGGACGGCGGTTCGTGCGGCTGGCCGTGCCCTACGCCGTGGCCCTGGTGCTGGCGGTGCTGGCCTCCGCCGCGGTGCGGCCCTTCCTGGACCACCCCTCGGTGCCGGGCGAGCCCAGCCCCACCCAGCTGGTGGCCAACGCGCTGATGATCCAGGACATCGTGGGCGAGGAGGCGCTGTCCGCCGGGGTCTGGTACGTGGGCATCGACTTCCAGCTCTTCGCGCTGGCGGCGCTGCTGTTCTCGGCCGTGCGCCGCTGGCCAGGGGTGAGCCGGCCGCAGGCGGAGCGCCTGGGCAAGGCGCTGGTGCTGGCCGGCACGGCGCTGTCCCTGCTGTGGCTCAACCGCGAGCCGGGCCTGGACATGTGGGCCTGCTATTTCTTCGGCTCGTATGGCCTGGGCATGCTGGCGTGCTGGACCGTGCGCGCGCCCCGTGCGCGGGCGGGGCTGCTGGCCATCGCCGCGCTGGGGGTGGTGGCGTTGGCGGTGGAGTTCCGCGAACGCATCGCGGTGGCCTGGGTGGCCGCGCTGGTGCTGGTGCTGTGGCTGCGCTGGGGGCAGCCCTGGCTGTCGGCGCGCTGGCCTGCCGGGGCACCCAGTGCCGTGCCCCATCCCCTGGAGCGGCTGGGGCGCATGTCGTATTCGGTGTTCCTCGTGCACTTTCCCGTGTGCCTGCTGGTGAATGCCGTGTTCCAGCAGGCCTGGCCGGACTCCGCCGCGATGAACCTGCTGGGCATGGCCACCGCGTTCGGCCTGTCGCTGGCCGCGGGGCGCCTGCTGTACTGGCGGGTGGAGCGCCACGTGCCGTCGTGGACGGTGGCGCTGCGCTGGCAGGCCGGGCTCGTGGGCACCGGCGTGGTGGTGGCGTTCGCGGCCGGGCGCTTCGGCTGATCAGGCCCGGCGGTGGGCCCAGGTGCTGAGGCCCGGGGCCCCGCCATGCCAGGCCGGGATGACGCTCAGGCGGGGTCCTTCGCCACCTCGCGCCCGCGGCGGCGCCAGTCGATGAACCAGGCCATGAACGGCAGGATGAGCATGGAGCCGGGCACCACCCACACCAGCAGGTAGGGGCTGACCGACGAGGCCGAGCGCATCACGCTGCGCAGCCGGTCTCGCTCCTCGGCCGTCCACAGCCCCTGGCGGCGCTGCTGGACCAGCCACGTCACCGACCCCTTCATGGTGGCCAGTTCCTTGAGGAAGCGGTTCTTCTCCCGGTTGCTGCCCGCCAGGAAGGCGCAGAACCATTCCGGTGCGCACTCGACGCGGCGCTGCAGGGCCGCGGCGGACGCGGGATCGGACGCCTGCGTCAGGGCGGTGTCGGGCGGAAGCGGGGGCTCCGGATCGTGGGGAGAAGCGGTGGTCATGGGTTGGGGGGCGTTCACTGCGCAGTGCCGGGCGGGTTGCCTGCAGGCGTGCCCTCCGACTGTGCCACAGAGCGAAATCCATGGTGGGCCAGAGTGTACTGAGTGTCTGTATTTAAATACAGTATGGGCGGGCTTTGGTGCACGGGGCGCACCGCGATCAGAGCGTCAGCAGCAAATCATGCCCCCCACCGTCGAGCGGCACGCGCACGCCGCTGTCTTCGCAGGGCACGGAGACACCGTCCAGCCAGGCCTGCGGCGGGCCGCCGGCACCCGGGGCACGGGCGACGCGGATCGCGCAGTGGCTGGTGCCGATGGTGACCGTCGCCTCGAACCCCGGCCAGTCCGCAGGAATGCAGGGCCGCACCCGCAGCGCCGTGCCTTCGCGGCGCAGCCCCAGGATGCCTTCGATGCCCGCGCGGTACATCCAGGCGGCCGAGCCGGTGTACCAGGTCCAGCCGCCGCGCCCGGCATGCGGGGGCACGGCATAGACGTCGGCCGCGACCACGTAGGGCTCGACCCGGTAGCGGGCGACCTGCTCGGGCGTGCTGGCGTGCAGGATGGGGTTCACCAGCCGGAACAGCGCGGCGGCCCGGTCGCCATCGCCCTGCTGGGCGAAGGCGAGGATGGACCACATGGCGGCGTGGCTGTACTGGCCGCCGTTCTCGCGCAGGCCGGGCGGGTAGCCCTTGATGTACCCCGGGTCGCGCGGCATCTGGTCGAACGGGGGGGCCAGCAGCAGCGCGAGCCCGTCGTCCTGGCGGATCAGGTGCCGCTCCAGCGAATCCATGGCCTGCGCGGCCCTTTCCGGGTCGGCGGCCCCCGACAGCACGGCCCAGGCCTGGGCGATGGCGTCGATGCGGCATTCCCCGCTGTCCTGCGAGCCCAGCCAGGTGCCGTCGTCGAAGGTGGCGCGGCGGTACCAGGCGCCGTCCCATGCCACCGCCTCGATGGCGGCACGCACCGATTCCGCGTGCGCGCGCCAGAGCGCGGCCCGGGCGTCGTCCCGGCCTTCGGCCAGCGGCGCGAAGAGGGCGACGGTGCGGATCAGCAGCCAGCCCAGCCACACGCTCTCGCCTTGCCCTTCGGCGCCCACGCGGTTCATGCCGTCGTTCCAGTCGCCGGTGCCGATGAGCGGCAGCCCCTGCCGGCCCGTGAGCGCCATGCACTGGTCCAGCGCGCGGGCACAGTGCTCGAACAGCGAGGCCGACTGCCCGGACGGCATGGGCTGGAAGAACGCATCGTGTTCGCCGGGCTGCAATGCGGGGCCTTCGAGGAAGGGCACGGCTTCGTCCAGCACGGCGCGATCGCCCGAGGTGGCGACGTACTCCGCCGCCGCATAGGCCAGCCAGGCGCGGTCGTCCGAGATGCGGGTGCGCACGCCCTGGCCGGAGTGTGGCAGCCACCAGTGCTGCACGTCGCCTTCCGGGAACTGGCGGCCGGCGGCGCGCAGCAGGTGCGCTCGGGTCTGCTCCGGGTGGGTGAAGCGCAGCGCCATCCCGTCCTGCAACTGGTCGCGGAATCCGTAGGCGCCGCTGGCCTGGTAGAAGGCCGCCCGGGCCCAGAGCCGGCAGGCGATGGTCTGGTAGAGCAGCCAGCCGTTGAGCAGGATGTCCATGGCCCGGTCGGGCGTGCGCACCTGCACCGCGCCCAGCGTCTGCCGCCAGCCTGCGGTCACCTGCGCCAGCACGGCATCGAGATCGCAGGTGCGGTAGCGGGCGATGAGCTCCTGCGTGGCCTGCAGCGAGTCGCCTTGCCCCAGCAGGGACACGACCTCCACCGAAGCCCCTGGGGCCAGTTCGACCACGCACTGCAGCGCCGCGCACGGGTCGAGCCCGGCGCCCGTGCGGCCCGACAGCGGCACATGGCCTGTGAGCGCGGCGGGCGCCCATCA
>NZ_BAAJYR010000245.1:0-5109 GCF_057546605.1 Acidovorax sp. KPB24-03
CGAGGGCGTGGGGAGCGGCCTGGGCGAGGGCCTGGGCGATGTGGCCGGCGGGGCGCTGGAGGCCGCCAGCGGTGCGGACGAGGGCGCGGTGGTGATCGTGCCCGTGGTGGCCATCTTCCTCATCGGCGCGGCCATCGTGCTGGGCGCGGGAGCGCTCGCGCTGCTGTACTTCGGCTTCGACGTGCTGCTGGCCGTAGCGGTGGAACTGGCGTTCTCGTATGCCACCGCGCGCGCCGCGATGGGCGTGGAGCGGGCCGGCTGGCTCTCGGCCGCGGTGCGGCTGACCTGGAAGCCGCTGCTCGGCGCACTGCTGTGCGCGGTGGTGCTGGGCGCGGCCATCGACCGCTTCGTGCCGCAGGCCAACTCCCTGCCCGAAGCCGTGCGCCTGCTGCGCGCGCGCTGAAGCCCGCGGGGGCCGGGTTCTACTTCGGCGCGTGCAGCAGCCGCAGGAACGCCTGGGCCGGCGGGCTCAGCGGCCGGTCGGCCGCACCAGGCTGCCGTAGGCCTCCAGCGTGTGCTGGAAGCGGTAGGGCAGCACGTGCAGCAGGCCGTGCTCTGCATCGCGCTGCGCCACGGCCTGCGGGATCACCCCGATCAGTTCGGAGCGCCGCACCAGGTTGATGGTGGTGAGGATGGAGCCGGTCTCGATCAGCCCCTGCGGCAGCGCCGCGCCGTGGTCCTTGAACTCCTGCGCGATCAGGTCGCGCATGGGGCTGCCGGCCGGCTGCAGCACCCACGGAAAATCGAGCAGCGCCGCGAAGCCCACGCGCGCCTTGCCCGCCAGGGGATGGCCGTTGCGCACCACCACCGCCAGGCCTTCGCCGTCGATGGGCTGGAAGGTGCAGTCCCGGCCCGAATCGCCGGAACGCCGGCCCACGACCACTTCGAGCACGCCCTCGCGCAGCTGCGCCAGCAGCCGGTCGCTCGTGTCCACGGCGATCTCCAGCGCCAGCAGCGGGAACACCGCCTTCAGCCCGAGCAGCGCGTCGGTCAGCCGACCCGGCGAGGCCGCCATGATGCTGCCGACCGACAGCTTGCCCGCGCTGCCCAGCCGCATCTCGCTGAGTTCGCGGTTCAGCGCTTCCATGCTGCCGCGGATGCTGCGAAAGTAGCCGGTCACCCGCTCGCCCGCGGCGTTCAGCCGCAGGCCGCGGCCCACCCGGTCGAACAGCGGCTGGCCGAGGGCGGCCTCCAGTTCGTGGAGCATCTTGGTCGCGGCCGGCTGGCTCAGGCCCAGCGCGCCCGCAGCCGCGCGCAGCGTGCGGTGCTCGGCGATGGCCAGCATCAGAGCGACCTGCCGCATGCGCAGCCGGTTGAGCAGCTGCGGGGTGCTTTCCTGCGGATCGATGGAGCCCATGGGGGATGGCCTGTGTGAGGGGTGGAAGGCAACGCGACGGGCCCCTGAATTTACCCGGCCGCGGGGCCTGCATAACGTTAGAACCACAAAGTCGTTCGCCACGCGGAGGGCCGCGGGCATAGTGGCCGCACTCTTCGTTGCTTCAGGGCCTTTGCACCATGCGTTTTTCGCTTTCCCTCGCGGCCACCCTGGCCGCTGCCGCCTTCACCGTGGCCACGCCGCTGGCCGCGCAGGCCGCCACCTTCCGCTTCGCCCGCTCGGCCGACGTGTCCTCCTGGGACATCCACGCGCAGAACGTGGGCGTGAACAACGCGCTGCATTCGGCCGTGTACGAAACGCTGGTCGAATACAACAGCAAGACCTTCAAGCCCGAGCCGCAGCTGGCCACCGCCTGGAAGCGGGTCAGCCCCACGCAGCTGCGCATCACGCTGCGCCAGGGCGTGAAGTTCAGCGACGGCTCCGCCCTCACGGCCGACGACGTGAAGTTCTCGCTGGAGCGCGCCAAGGCCAAGACCTCCAACTACGCGGTGTACACGCAGGGCATCGACCGCGTGGACGTGGTGGACGCGAACACCCTGGACATCTTCTCCGAGGTGCCCAACCCGGTGCTGGTCAACCAGCTCACCGAGCTGCGCATCATGAGCAAGCCCTGGGCCGAGAAGAACAACGCCACGGCCCCGAAGGACATCAAAACCAGCGACGAGCCCTACACCCACCGCAACACGCTGGGCACGGGCCCGTTCGTGCTCAAGTCCTGGGCGCCCGACCAGCGCCTGGTGCTGGCGGCCAATCCCCACTGGTGGGGCAAGGGCCAATTCGGCGGCAACGTGACCGACGTGGTCTACACGCCCATCAAGTCCGATGCCACGCGCACGGCGGCGCTGCTGTCGGGCGAGGTGGACTTCGTGCTCGACCCCAGCCTGCAGGACGTGCCCCGCATCCGCCAGCAGCCGCAGCTGAAGGTGCTGGACGGCGCCGAGAACCGCACCATCTTCCTGGGCCTGGACCAGTTCCGCGACGAGCTGCAGAACTCCAGCGTGAAGGGCAAGAACCCGCTCAAGGACGTGCGCGTGCGCAAGGCGCTCTACCAGGCCATCGACATCAACGCCATCCAGCGCGTGGTGCTGCGCGGCCTGGCCCAGCCCACCGGCGCGATCATCGCGCGGCAGGTGAACGGCTGGACCCCGAAGGCCGACGTGCGCTGGCCCTACGACCCCGCCGCCGCGCAGAAGCTGCTGGCCGAGGCCGGCTACCCGCAGGGCTTCGACGTGGACTTCGCCTGCAGCGCGGGCCGCTACATCAACGACGAGCAGCTGTGCCAGGCCATCACCGCCCAGTGGGCCAAGGTGGGCGTGAAAGCCAGGCTGCGCTCGCTGCCGTTCGCCACGTACTTCCCGATGATCCAGCGCAACGAGGCCAGCATCTACCTGCTGGGCTGGGGCGTGCCGACGTTCGACGCGTTCTATTCGCTGCAGTCGCTGATCCGCTCGCCCGGTGCCGGCGGCGACGGCAACTTCAACCTGGGCCGCTTCAGCGACCCGCAGCA
Source organism: Acidovorax sp. KPB24-03 (assembly GCF_057546605.1). Lineage (NCBI taxonomy): Bacteria > Pseudomonadati > Pseudomonadota > Betaproteobacteria > Burkholderiales > Comamonadaceae > Acidovorax > Acidovorax sp. KPB24-03. The sequence goes on from NZ_BAAJYR010000245.1 coordinate 2,904, forward strand.
GGACGCGCTGATCGAGCGCATCAAGAAGGAAACCGACGCCGCCACGCGCAACAGCCTGATCGAGCAGCGCTGGTGCAGGACCACCAGCTCATCTCGCACATCCCGCTGTACAACCAGGTGATCCCCTGGGCGGCCTCGCAGAAGGTGGAGATCATCCACCGCGCGGACAACCGCATCGACTGGCGCCTGCTGAAGGTCAACTGAGCCGCCAGGCCATATCGTTGCCGGTCATCGCGCCCGGCCTTCACGAACCGCCCCGCGGGCCGCCCGGCCCCGGGGCTTTTTCTCGAGGGGCGCCGCCTCGCGCGGCACCCGCCCCCCCGCAGGACATCAATCCAACGACCGCTGCACCGCCGGCCGCGCCGCCACGCGCTGCGCGTGCGCATGCACCTTGGGGAACCGGGCGATGTCCACGCCATCGCTTTGCAGCCATCCACCGATGGTGAACAGGTAGCCGTCGCTCACCGAATAGGCGTCGCCCAGCACCCACGGCCCCTGCAGCTGCTGCTCGATCAGCGCGAAGCATTCGGTCATGTTGGCGCCGACCTTGCGCTGCATCGCGGCGATGGCCTCGGGCTCGTCGGCCCAGCGGCTGGCGCGGGGCCGGTGGGCATGGGCCACGTGCACGGTGGAGGCGAGGTAGCTGTTGAACTCCTGCATCCGCGCGAACCCGTGGGGATCGGTGGGCGCCAGCCGCGCGTCAGGGAACCGCTGGGCCACATAGGCCAGCAGCGCGGGCGTCTCGGTCAGCACGCCCTGCTCGGTGACCAGGGCCGGCACGCGGCCCTTGGGGTTGATGGCCAGGTACTCGGGCGTGCGCTGCTGCTGCGCCTTGAAGTCCATGCGCTCCAGCGCGTGATCGGCGCCGGCTTCGTTCAGCGCGATGCGAACGGCCTGCGCGCAGGTGCCGGGGGCGTAGTAGAGGGTCAGCGAGGCCATGGGGGCTCCAGTGGGTTGGCGATGGGAAAAGGAACGGCCGCCGCCTGCGGCCTCGTGGTTTCAAGCCAAAAACCTCGGGAAGGCAATGGGTACTAGGGCGTCTTGCTATGGTTTTTGATATGCCCGTCCGTGCGTATCAGTGCAGGCCACGCACCCGCGCCATCAGCCGCACCAGGCCCAGCAGGGCGTCGGTGTGCGGCGTGGGCACAGCGGTGAGGCGGCCCAGCTCGTGCACCGCGCCCACCAGGGCGTCGATCTCCAGCGGCTTGCCGGCCTCCACGTCCTGCAGCATCGAGGTCTTGAACGCGCCCAGCTTGCGGGTGACGGCGTGGCGGTCTTCGGGCTGCTGGTCGATCGGCAGGCCCAGCCGTTCGCCGATGGCCTTGGCCTCGCGCATCACGTCGGAGATGAAGGTGCGCACCAGGTCGTCGTCGAGGATGCGGTCGGTGGTGGCACCGGTGAGCGCGCTGATGGGGTTGACCGTCAGGTTGCCCCAGAGCTTGAACCACACGTCCTGCTGGATGCGGGAGGACACTTCGGCCTCGATGCCGCCGCGCCGCAGCGTGTCGGCCAGTGCCTGCAGCCGCGGCGTGGGCGCGCCGGCGGGCTCGCCCAGGATGAGCCGGTTGCCGAAGTGGTGGCGCACCACTCCGGGCGCGTCGAGCGAGCAACTGGTGTGGACCACGCCGCCGATCACCTGGCCGGCCGGCACGGCACGCGCCATGGCGCCCGAGGGGTCGACCGACTGCAGCGCCTGGCCTTGTGCGGGGCCGCCGCAGCCGTCGAGGAACCACCACGGCACGCCGTTCATGGCCGTGAGCACCAGCGTGTGGGGGCCGATCAGCGGCGCGATGCGGGCGGACACGTCGGGCAGGGCCGGGGCCTTGACGGCCAGCACCACCAGGTCCTGCACGCCCAGGGCGGCCGGATCGTCGTGCGCGCGCACCGGCGTGGCGTGCACGGAACCATCGGGTTGAACGAGGCGCAGGCCCTGCGCATCGAGGGCCTGCCGCGTGGCGCCGCGCGCCACCATGGACACATCGCCGCCTGCTCGCGCCAGCGCCACGGCGAGCCAGCCGCCGATGGCGCCCGCGCCATAGATACATGCCTTCATCGAAACATCCGCCTCTGCAGGGACCGGCCGAACCGCCGCGAAGCGGTGGATGTTAAGCGCTCCCCGCGGCGTGCGCCGGGGGAGGCGGCAGGGGCGCGGTCAGCGCGCGATCACTTGGCGTCGCTGGCCGGCTCGGAGGCCGCGGTGGCCGGC
>NZ_BAAJYR010000246.1:0-5046 GCF_057546605.1 Acidovorax sp. KPB24-03
CGGCGGCCGCATCCGCGTGGCCGGCGCCACGGCCGCGGCCACCGACACGCTGGACCCGGCCAAGCAGTCCAACCAGACCGACTATTCGCGCGGCACCATGCTCTACAACGGCCTGTTCGTGCTGGACGGCTCGCTCACGCCGCAGCCCGCGCTGGCCGAATCGTCCGCCACGCAGGACGCCAAGACCTGGGTGTTCACCCTGCGCAAGGGCGTCACCTTCCATGACGGCAAGGCCCTGTCGCCGGCCGACGTGGTGTTCTCCATCCTGCGCCACAAGGACCCGGCCACGGCCTCCAAGGCCAAGGTGCTGGCCGACCAGATCGAGACCGTCAAGGCCTCGGGCCCGAACGAGGTGACCATCGAGCTGAGCGCGCCCAACGCCGACCTGCCGGTCATCCTGGGCACCTTCCACTTCCACATCGTCAAGGAAGGCACCACCGACTTCAACGCCGGCATCGGCACCGGCCCCTACAAGCTCAAGGAGTTCAAGCCCGGCGTGCGGTCGCTGATGGTGCGCAACGACGCCTACTGGAAGCCCGGCAAGCCCTACCTGGACGAGATCGAGTTCGTGGGCATCGGCGACGAGAGCGCCCGCGTGAACGCGCTGCTGTCGGGCGGCATGGACCTGGTGGCCTCGGTCAATCCGCGCGCCGTGGCACGGGTCAAGGGCACGCCCGGCTACGCCATCTTCACCACGCAGTCGGGCCAGTACTCCGACCTCATCCTGCGCAAGGACATGGGCCCGGGCGCCAACCCCGACTTCATCCTGGCGATGAAGTACCTGTTCGACCGCGAGCAGATGAAAAAGAGCATCGCGCTCGACTACGCCGTCATCGCCAACGACCAGCCCATCGACCCGACCAACCGGTTCTACTTCAAGGACCTGCCGCAGCGCACGTTCGATCTGGACAAGGCCAAGTTCCACCTGCAGAAGTCGGGCGTGACGGGCAAGGTGCCGGTGGTCACCTCGCCGGCCGCCATGTACTCGACCGAGACCGCGCTGCTGCTGCAGCAGTCGGGGCAGCGCATCGGCCTGGACCTGGACATCAAGCGCATGCCGGCCGACGGCTACTGGTCCAACCACTGGCTCAACAGCCCGGTGGGCTTTGGCAACGTGAACCCGCGCCCCAGCGCCGACACCATCCTGACGCAGTTCTTCAAGTCCGATGCGGCCTGGAACGAGTCGCGCTGGAAGAGCCCGCAGTTCGACCAGCTGCTGCTGGCCTCGCGCGCCGAGACCGATCTGGCCAAACGCCGCCAGATGTATGCCGACATGCAGACCATGATCCACCAGGAGGCGGGCATCGGCATTCCGCTGTTCCTGGCCAGCATCGACGGACATTCCACCAAGCTCAAGGGCTTGTCCCCGATTCCGCTGGGCGGCCTGATGGGCTACTCTTTCGCCGAGCACGTCTGGCTCGAAGCCTGACGCCCCGCACGCACCGAGCACTGGAAGCCGCCGCGCCATGAACCGTGTGATTCTCAAGCTCCTGGTCCAGCGGATCCTGCTGGCGCTGCTGTCCCTGCTGGCGGTCTCGGTGATCGTTTTCTCGATCACCGCCGTGCTGCCGGGCGACGCCGCGCAGGAGCAGCTGGGCCAGGACGCCACGGTCGAGGCCCTCGCCGCGCTGCGCGCCCAGATGGGGCTGGACGTGCCGGCCCCGCTGCGCTATCTGCGCTGGCTGGGCGGCATCGTGCGCGGCGACCTGGGCCAGTCGGTCACCACGCAGATGCCGGTGGGCGAACTGGTGGCCAGCCGCCTGCCCAATTCGCTGCTGCTGGCGGCCGTGACCGCGCTGTTCTCGGTGCCCATCGCGCTCACCCTGGGCATCGCCTCGGCCGTGTGGCGCGGCTCGTGGTTCGACCGCCTGGCCTCGTCGGCGGCGGTGGCCGTGGTGTCCGTGCCCGAGTTCCTGGTGGCCACGCTGGCGGTGCTGGTGTTCGCCGTCAAGCTCAAATGGCTGCCCGCGCTGTCCTACGTGAGCGACATCGAATCGGTGGGGCAGATGCTGCGGGCCTTCGCCATGCCCGTGCTCAGCCTGTGCTGCGTGATCGTCGCGCAGATGATGCGCATGAGCCGCGCCGCCGTCATCGACCAGCTGGAGGCGCCCTACATCGAGATGGTGCGCCTGAAGGGCGCCTCGCCCCTGCGCATGGTCATGGCCCACGCGCTGCCCAATGCCATCGGGCCGATCGCCAATGCGGTGGCGCTGTCGCTGTCGTACCTGCTGGGCGGCGTCATCATCATCGAGACCATCTTCAACTACCCCGGCATCGCCAAGCTCATGGTCGATGGCGTGACCCAGCGCGACATGCCGCTGGTGCAGACCTGCGCCATGATCTTCTGCGCGGGCTACCTGATCCTGGTGACGGCGGCCGACGTGTGCGGCATCCTCGCCAACCCGCGCCTGCGCCACCGCTGACCACACCGAAGGGCCGACCCATGGATTCCCTGACCCACCCTTCCGGCCCGCCCGCCACGCCGCGCCACGCGGTGCGCCGCTGGCTCTCGGGCTTCGGCATCTCCGGCCTGATCGGCCTGGCGGTGCTGCTGTGCTGGATGCTGGCCGCCCTGGCCGGTCCCATGCTGCTGCCGGGCCCGCTGCAGGCGGGCGGCGGCTCCGACGTGTTCGCGCCCATCAGCGCCCAACACTGGCTGGGCACCGACTACCTGGGCCGCGACATGCTGGCGCGCGTGATCGACGGCGCGCGCTACACCGTGGGCGTGGCCCTGCTGGCCACCCTGCTGGCCAGCGGCACGGGCACGGCCCTGGCGCTGTTCGCCGCCGCCATGGGCGGCAAGGTGGACACCATTCTGAGCCGCGTGCTGGACACCCTCACCGCCATTCCCAGCAAGATGTTCGCGCTGATCCTGGTGGCCGGCTTCGGCTCGTCCGTCGCCATGCTGGTGGCCACGGCGGCGGTCATCTACATCCCGGGGGCCTACCGCATCGCGCGGTCGCTGGCCGTCAACATCAATGCGCTCGACTACGTCACCGTGGCGCGCACCCGGGGCGAGGGCACGCTCTACATCATGCTGCGCGAGATCCTGCCCAACATCGTCGGCCCCATGCTGGCCGACCTGGGGCTGCGCTTCGTCTACGTGGTGCTGCTGCTCGCCGGCCTGAGCTTCCTGGGCCTGGGCATCCAGCCGCCCGCGGCCGACTGGGGATCGCTGGTGCGCGAGAACATCGGCGCGCTGCCCGACGCCGGCGCCTCGGTCATCGCGCCGGCGCTGGCCATCGCCAGCCTGACCATCGCGGTCAATCTCGTCATCGACAACCTGCCGGGCCGTGCGGCCCGCGAACGCGGAGGGCGTTGAACATGGGGGCATCCGTTGTCGTCCAAGACCTGAGCATCACCGCGGGCGAACAGACGCTGGTCGATGCGCTGAGCTTCACCATCGCGCCCGGCGAGGTGCTGGCGCTCATCGGCGAATCCGGCTCCGGCAAGACCACCACGGCGCTCGCGCTGATGGGCTACGCACGGCACGGCTGCACCATCTCCGGCGGCAGCGTGCGCATCGGCGACGTCGACGTGCTGCACCTGGCGCCCGCCGCCCAGCGCGCGCTGCGCGGGCGCACCGTGGCCTACATCGCGCAGAGCGCCGCAGCGTCGTTCAACCCGTCGCGCACCATCATGGACCAGGTGGTCGAGCCCACCCGCATCCACGGCACCATGAAGCGCGCCGAGGCCGAAGCCAAGGCGGTGCAGCTGTTCCGCGAACTCGCGCTACCCGACCCGGACACCATCGGCGACCGCTACCCGCACCAGGTCTCGGGCGGGCAGCTGCAGCGGCTGATGGCCGCCATGGCGCTCATCACCGACCCCGACCTCGTCATCCTCGACGAGCCCACCACCGCGCTGGACGTGACCACGCAGATCGAAGTGCTGCTCGCCTTTCGCCGCGTGGTGCGCGAACGCCGCGCCACCGCCGTCTACGTGAGCCACGACCTCGCCGTGGTGGCGCAAATGGCCGACCACATCCTCGTGCTGCGCAACGGCCAGATGCAGGAGGTGGACACCACCGCGCACATCCTCGCCGCGCCGGCCCACCAGTACACCCGGTGCCTGCTGGCCGCCGCGCGCCCCACGCCGCGCGTGGCCGAGCACTGCCGGGGCGAAGGCGAGCTGTTGCTGGATGTGCGCGACCTGTCCGCCGGCTACGGCCCGGTGGATGCCACCCGCCGCCCCGCCTCGCTCATCCTGGAAGACATCAACATCAAGCTCTACCGCGGCCAGGCCATCGGCGTCATCGGCGAATCGGGCTCGGGCAAGACCACGCTGGCGCGCGCCATCGCCGGGCTCATCCAGCCCTGGCACGGCACCATGCTGTTCGGCAACTCGGAGCTCAAGACCACGCTGGGCGCCCGCACCAAGGAAGAGCTGCGCCGCATCCAGATCGTGTTCCAGATGGCCGACACGGCGCTCAACCCATCGCACACCATCGAGCGCATCCTGGCCCGGCCGCTGCAGTTCTACAAGGGGCTCAAGGGCGAGGCGCTGCAGCGGCGCATCCGCGAGCTGCTCGACCTGGTCAAGCTGCCGCACAGCGTGGCGGACCGCCTGCCCGGCGGCCTGTCGGGCGGGCAGAAGCAGCGGGTCAACCTGGCCCGCGCGCTCGCGGCCGACCCCGACCTGATCCTGTGCGACGAGGTGACCTCCGCGCTCGACACCGTGGTGGGTGCCGCCGTGCTCGACCTGATGGCCGAGCTGCGGCGCGAACTGGGCGTGTCGTACCTCTTCATCAGCCACGACCTGCACACCGTGCGCTCCGTGTGCGACGAGATCGTCGTCATGCAGCACGGCCGCAAACTCGCGCAGGTGGCGCGCGCCGACTACGACCGCGGGCCGCACCACCCGTATTACGAACTGCTGGCGCGCTCGGTGCCCGAGCTGCGCCAGGGCTGGCTGGAGGAGAGGGCCGGCGCACCGGCCGTGCTGGCCGCCGCGGCCTGAAACACAGGCGATCCCTACCGGAGACACCCCATGCACCCCATCTTCCGCATCGCCGTGATTCCCGGCGACGGCATCGGCAAGGAAGTC
>NZ_BAAJYR010000247.1:0-5042 GCF_057546605.1 Acidovorax sp. KPB24-03
TCGGACACGCGCTGCACGCTGTCCACGATTTCCTTCATGGCCGCGCCGGCGTCCTCGACATGGCGCACGCCGCCGTCCACCGCGGTCACGCTGGAGCTGATCAGCGCCTTGATTTCCTTGGCCGCTTCGGCCGAGCGCTGGGCCAGGCTGCGCACCTCGCCGGCCACCACCGCGAAGCCCCGGCCCTGCTCGCCCGCGCGGGCGGCTTTCCACGGCCGCGTTCGGCGCCAGGATGTTGGTCTGGAAGGCGATGCCGTCGATCACCCCGATGATCTCTGCCATGCGGCCGGAACTCTGCTGGATGTCCTGCATGGTGGACACGACGTTGCCCACCACCGAGCCACCCTGCGTGGCCACGGCCGAGGCGCCGGAGGCCAGCTGGTGCGCGCGGCGGGCCGAGTCGGCGTTCTGCTGCACGGTGGAGGTCAGCTCTTCCATCGACGCCGCGGTCTCCTCCAGGTTGCTGGCCTGCTCCTCGGTGCGCTGGCTCAGGTCGGCGTTGCCATTGGCGATCTGCACCGACCCGGTGGCGATGGAGTCGGCGCTCGTGCGCACGTTGCCCACGATCTGCACCAGGCTGGCGTTCATGCGTTGCAGCGCGTTGAGCAACTGGCCCACCTCGTCCTTGCTGTTCGCCTCGATGTGCGACGTCAGGTCGCCCGCCGCCACGGTTTCGGCGATCTGCACCGCGCGCCCGATGGGCCGGGTGATGGATCGCGTGATGAGCCAGCCCAGCACGAACGACACGGCCACCGCCGCGCACGCGATGGCGATGATGAGCTGAAAGCCCGTCTTCACCTCGCGGTCCGCGCCGTCGCTGGCCTTGTCCATCTGCAGCTGCTGGTGATCGGACATCTTGTCGAGGGCTGCCATGTAGGCCAGCTGGTTGCGCCGCAGCGTGTTGGCCAGCAGGCCCTTGGCTTCCTCGGGCTGGCCTGCGCGGATCAGCGAGAGGAACGCGTCCACGTCCTTCACGTAGGCGGCCCGCTGCTCCTGCGTGTCTGCGAGCAGCCGCTTGCCCGTGTCGCTCTGCACAGTGGGCGTGAGCTTGGCGTACATGCCGGTGATGAGCGCGCGGCTGCCTTCGATGCCCTTGATCTCCTGCTCTCGCTGGGCCGCGTCATCGAAGATCACCAGGTTGCGCACGTAGCGGGCCTGCTGATCGACCTCGTCGGAAATCTCGTTCAGCAACCGGACCTTGACGTAATAGTCCTTGGTCACCAGCGTCAGAGCCTGATTGACGTTGCCCAGGGCCGACATGGAGATGCCGGCCACGAGGAGCAGCAACACGATCGTGGAAAGAAATGCGAGCGTGATGCGGGGGCCGATGCGCAGGTTTCCGAAGAATCGGTGGTTCATGGAAGTGGCTCTTTCTTTCTTGGTGGGCAGAAAAAAATGCGCCACCCGCAAGTGCCGGGGCGGAGTTGCAGGTGGCGCGCACTTCAATGCTTTCCTCTTGCGGCGTGCGGTTCGCCCCATGGGTCAGCCGCTTCGGCTTCTACCCTCCCTCCCTGTCCATCTGCGTGGAAACTTGCTGGTAGTGCAATGTCGTTCGTAAGTTTATGTTTCAGATTTTCAAATCCAAAGCGAAATTTTGGAAAGCAACACGTGCCAATTTCGCATGTCTCGCCAAGCGCCGCATGTGGCGTCCGGCCATCTTCCGAAGGGTGGTGGGGCTCTTTCCCGTGCGGGCCAAGGGGTGCTTCCGCGAAAACGTCCAGCCATGAAAAAAGCCTGCTCCCGCAAGGCGGGGGGCAGGCTTTTCGATGGACGCTGCCCGGAGGGCGGCCGCGGGCTGACTACAGCGAGTCGATGAAGCTGCGCAGCTTGTCGCTGCGGCTGGGGTGCTTGAGCTTGCGCAGCGCCTTGGCTTCTATCTGGCGAATGCGCTCGCGCGTCACGTCGAACTGCTTGCCGACTTCTTCCAGCGTGTGGTCGGTGGACATCTCGATGCCGAAGCGCATGCGCAACACCTTGGCTTCGCGCGGCGTGAGGCCGTCCAGGATGTCCTTGACCACATCGCGCAGGCCGGCCTGCATGGCGGCGTCGATTGGGGCGGTGTTGGCACCGTCCTCGATGAAGTCGCCCAGGTGGCTGTCGTCGTCGTCGCCGATGGGCGTTTCCATGGAGATCGGTTCCTTGGCGATCTTCATGATCTTGCGGATCTTGTCTTCCGGAATCTCCATCTTGGCCGCCAGGATGGACGCATCCGGTTCGAAGCCGAACTCCTGCAGATGCTGGCGCGAGATGCGGTTCATCTTGTTGATCGTCTCGATCATGTGCACCGGGATGCGGATGGTGCGCGCCTGGTCGGCGATCGAGCGCGTGATGGCCTGGCGGATCCACCACGTGGCGTAGGTCGAGAATTTGTAGCCGCGGCGGTATTCGAACTTGTCCACGGCCTTCATCAGGCCGATGTTGCCTTCCTGGATCAGATCCAGGAACTGCAGGCCGCGGTTCGTGTACTTCTTGGCGATGGAGATCACAAGGCGCAGGTTGGCCTCGATCATTTCCTTCTTGGCATCGCGGGAGGACGATTCGCCTTCGTTCATGCGCTTGTTGATGTCCTTGAGCTCGGGCAGCGGCACCACCACGCGCGCCTGCAGGTCCATCAGGCGCTGCTGCAGTTCCTGCACCGGCGGAATGTTGCGCTGCAGCACGGTGCTCCAGGGCTTGCCGGACGCCGCCTGCTTTTCCACCCACTTCAGGTTCAGCAGGTTGGGCGGGAATTCCTTGATGAAGGTTTCCTGCGGCATGCCGCACTTGTCCACGATGATGCGGCGCAGCTCGCGCTCCTTCTTGCGCACGTCGTCCACCTGGCCGCGCACCATGTCGCACAGCTTCTCGATGGTCTTGGCGGTGAAGCGGATGGTCATCAGCTCGGCCGACAGGGCCTGCTGGGCCTTCATGTACGCGGGCGTGCCGTAGCCTTCCTTGTCGTAGATCTTGTGGACCTTCTCGAACAGGTCGCGCATGGTGTCGAAGCGGGACAGGGCCTCGCGCTTGAGTTCTTCCAGCTTCTTGGTCAGCGCCTTGGAGCCGCCCTTGCCGTCGTCGTCGTCCTCTTCGTCGAATTCGTCGAAGTCTTCTTCGGCCACGTAGTCGTCGGCTTCATTGGGGTTGGAGAAGCCGTCCACGATGGTGGAGATGACGACCTTGCCCTCGCGGATCTCTTCGCCCATGTTCAGGATCTCGGCGATGGTGGCGGGCGATGCGCTGATCGCCTCCATCATGGCCTGCAGGCCGCCTTCGATGCGCTTGGCGATTTCGATTTCGCCTTCGCGCGTCAGCAGCTCCACCGTGCCCATTTCGCGCATGTACATGCGCACGGGGTCGGTGGTGCGGCCGAATTCGCTGTCCACGGTGGACAGGGCGGCTTCGGCTTCTTCTTCCGCTTCCTCGACGGTCGCCGCGGTGGGCGTCACGTTGTTCTGGAACAGGGTCTCGGCATCGGGCGTCTGCTCGTACACGGCCACACCCATGTCGTTGAGCATCGTGACCACGACTTCCATCGTCTCGGCATCGACCAGCTTGTCGGGCAAGTGGTCGGAGATTTCGACCTGCGTCAGGTAGCCGCGCGTCTTGCCCAGCGTGATCAGGGTCTTCAGGCGCGAGCGGCGCTTGGCCAGGTCTTCCTCGGACAGGACGGTCTCGTCGAGGCCGAATTCCTTCATCAAGGCGCGTTCCTTGGCCTTGCTGATCTTCATGCGAAGGGGCTTGACCTTCTCGACCGTGGCCGTGGGGGTGGCTTCGGCTTCGGGTTCGCCTTCGAGGTCGGCCTCGATGTCGGACAGGTCGGCATCGTCGCCCACCGCATCGTCGTCCGCTCCGGCCTTGGGCTTGCGGCCCCGCTTGGCAGGGGTCTTGTCGGCTGCGGCGGCACCGGCGGCCTTGGCCGGGCGGCCGGGGCGCTTCTTGGGCGTTTCGTCGTCGGCGGAGGCCGCGGCGGCCTTGGCGCGGGCGGGCTTCTTGGTTTCTTCGGAGGCTTCGGCCTTGTCAGAGGACTTGTTCACGGGCACGGTATGGACTTTCTTGGCGGCTGGAGCAGCGGCGGCCAGGGCCTTCTTGGGCTCGGTCGTTGCGGCTTTGGCAGCAGGTTTGGAAGCGGCCTTCGCGGCGGTGTCTGGGGCGGACTTGGGCGACTTCGCGGACTTTTGAGCAGGCATGGACACCTCAGGATCAAAAACGGACACAAAGAAAACGCAAGCGCCATGGATCCCGGCGCGGGTGGCACGGCAAAGGCCGGAGCCTTCGCGGTTCGAGGGAGCGACCCTCAGGGGCAAGATGTGTGGGCGAACATTTGGTGTGCAGTCCTTGCGGTGTGAAGGGCGGTCGTGCGTGTGTGTCACGGTTGCCCGGCCCGGAGGTGCTGCTGTCGCTCTTGCCGATGAACCCTACATTATAGCGGCCCAGGGGAATTTCAAGCCGGCTTGAGCGAAATTCCGCGCAATGCCTTGAGCCGCTGCTCCAGCGCCTGGTATTGCGCCAGAGCTGCCGGGTCGCGCGCTGCCAGCAGGATGAGCTCGTTTTGCTGGCGCTTGAGCTCCTCGATGAGCATGCGGTCGAGCAGGTCGCGCAGCTCGGCCCGCAGCTCCTGCACGTCGCCCTCGGTCTGGGCGTGCGAGCCGGTCATCACGCGTTCGGCCAGCCCTTCGCACTCATGCCCGCGCAGGCTCTCGCGCAGCACGGCCCAGGCCAGCGGGCCATGTTCGTGCAACTGGCCTTCCAGCCAGGTGAACAGGGGCCCGTGCGGTGCCGCCTGGGCGCACAGCACCGCGTGGTCCTCATGGGCCAGTTCTTCCAGGAACTCCATGTGCGACAGCAGAAGCCGCACCGCGTGGTCCGTGCGGCTCGCCGCCGGGGTGCGGGGCAGGCGCGGCTGGATGGGTCGCTCGTCCTCCTTCTTCCAGCGGCCCTTGCCTTTCCAGTCGCCGTTGCTTTTGCGAAACGGTTTGGCGGCATAGCCCTGGCCGCCGCCGGGCGGCTCGCCGGCCGGGGCCCAGCCGGCGTCCTGCGTGGAGGCGCCCCAGGGCGGTTCGTCG
>NZ_BAAJYR010000248.1:0-5040 GCF_057546605.1 Acidovorax sp. KPB24-03
TCAGCCCAAGCGGCCGGCAAGCCCCATTGACCACGGCACCACCGTCACCCCAATCAGGCGGCCGCGTAACTCGAAGACGGAGCTCAATCCACGGCCAACGGGCGTGCTAGCGTGCCGCCCATGCAAGATACCCAAGCAACTGTTTGCCGAGAAATTACGCCAAGCCCATGGTGGCGGCCTGGCTACGAACCCGAAGCCCTCCGTCCTCCGAGCGGGAGGTTCAAACACCCGCCCACTGGGGCAAGCCCATGACCCTGCATGGCGTGCGCCGCTGGCTGCTGGGCGAAACCATGCCCGATGCCCGCAAGCTCATCACCCTGGCCGAGTGGCTGCGCATGCCGGTGCAGGAACTGGCCTTCGGCACGCCCACGCCGCAGGCGCGCGAAGAAGCCGCCCGCTGGCACGTGAACCTGGGGTACGAGGACCGCGAACTGTTCGAGACCTACCTGAAGCTGCCCGTGCCCAAGCGCCGCCTGGCGCGCGAGGTGATCCTGGCCATCGCCAAGGCCCAGGCCGCCGAACAGACCCCGCGCGGCGGCAACCGCTGAAAGCCCGCCGGCCATACCGGCCGGCAACCACACCGCAGGGCGCCGGCCCCTCAGCCGGCGAACAGGGCGCCCACGCCCTGCGCCAGATCGTCCGCATGCGACAGGACGAACAGCAGCAGGCCGATGAAGCCCCCCACCACCGTGCCGTTGATGCGGATGTACTGCAGGTCGCTGCCGATGTGCAGCTCCACCAGGCGCGCCAGCTCCTGGGCGTCCCAGCGGTCCACGGTGTTGCGGATGTGCTCGGCCACGAACTGCGACAGCTCGGGCGCCCACTGCGCCGCCCACAGCTCCAGCCGCACGTTCAGCCGCACCCGCAGCGCCGGATCGCCCGCGAGCGACAGGCCCAGCCACTGGCCCATGGCCGCCACCTTGCGCGAGACCGCCGAGTCCTCGTCGGCCAGGTCGCGCTGCAGGCGCTCGCGCAGGCTGGTCCACAGCGTCTGCACGTAGCGCCCCAGGGTGGCGTCGTTTTGCAGGTAGTGGCGGATCGCCATGCCGCGCTCGGCCCATTCCGGGTCGGACTGCAGGCGCTCCACCAGCCGCTGCACCGCCCCGTCCAGCGTGCCGCGCAGCTGGTGGGCCGGGTTGCCGGCCACCTCGGCCAGCAGGTTCTCGATGGCCTGGGCGATGGCGCCCGCGCCCTTCTCGCTCAGCCAGTCGGTGGGCAGTACCTTTTCCTTCAGCGGGTGCTCGCGCTTGATCCACTGCACGATGGTCTCGGCGATGAAGGTGCGGGTCTGCGGGTCGCGCACCAGGGTGGACAGGCGCGCCAGCAGGTCGTCGAGCAGCGCCTGGTGGCGGCCGTTGTGGGTGAGCGCCTCCAGCGCCATGGCCATGGTGCGCGACAGGTCGATCTGCCCGATCAGCGTGCGCGCGGCATCGTTCATGAAGCGCTGGATGCGCTCGTCCTCCACCGTCTCCAGCGCCGACAGGGCCAGGCGCGACATCTGCCGCGCCAGCAGCTCGGCGTTGCCCGGCGAGGTGAGCCACTGGCCCAGCATGTGGGCCGGGTCGTGGCGGCGGATCATGGTGACCAGCGAAGGCGCATCGAGGAACTCGTCGCGCACGAACGACGCCAGGTTGCCGCCGATGCGCGCCTTGTTGCGCGCGATGATGTCCGTGTGCCGCTGCACGAAGGGCAGCGGAATGCGCCGGAACAGCGCCGACACGGCGAACCAGTCGGCCAGGGCGCCCACCATGGCCGCCTCGGCCACGGCGCGCACGCATTCCACCGCCAGGCTGCGGGGCAGCGCATAGGTCAGCGCGAACACGGCGGCCACCGCCAGCAACAGGCCCGTGGCCAGCCACTTGGCCCGGGTCAGTGCGCGGGCCTGGTCTTCGTGGGTGCTCTGCATCGCGCAAGGATAGCCCGAGACCCCTGTGGGACAGGGCCGCTTCAGTGCGCTGGCGGGGCGGCGATCCGGTCCAGCGCCGCGGCCAGGTGGCCCACGGTGCGGTCCACGTGGTGCCACTTCTCCAGCCCGAACAGGCCGATGCGGAAGGTCTGGAAGTCCGGGCCCTCGCCGCACTGCAGCGGCACGCCGGCGGCGGTCTGCAGGCCGGCCTCCATGAACTTCCTGCCGTTCTGGATGCCGGGGTCGGTGGTGTAGCTCACGACCACGCCCGGGGCCTCGTAGCCCTCGGCGGCCACGCTCGGAAAGCCCCGCTCGCGCAGCAGCGCGCGCACCCGGGCGCCCAGTTCGATCTGTTCGGCACGCACCTTGTCGAAGCCGTAGTCGCGCGTCTCCACCATCACGTCGCGCAGCTGCACCAGCGCGTCGGTGGGCAGGGTGGTGTGGTAGGCGTGCTGGCCCTTTTCGTAGCCCTCGGCGATCTGCATCCACTTCTTGAAGTCGCAGGCGAAGCTGCTGCTCGTGGTGCCGTCGATGGCCTGGCGGGCGCGCTCGCCGAGCATCACCATGGCGCAGCAGGGCGAGCCGCTCCAGCCTTTTTGCGGGGCCGAGATCAGCACGTCCACGCCGGTGGCCTGCATGTCCACCCACACGGCACCGGAGGCCACGCAGTCCAGCACGAAGAGCGCGCCCACGTCGTGCGCGGCCTCGCTCACGGTGCGCAGGTAGTCGTCGGGCAGCAGGATGCCGCTGGCGGTCTCGACGTGGGGCGCGAACACCACCTTGGGCGATTCGGCACGGATGGCGGCGGCCACCTCATCGGCCGGGCACGGCGCCCACGGGGCCTGCGGGCCCTCGCCCTGGCGGCGGGCCTGGCACACCACCGCGCCACCGCCCAGAGCGCCCGCGTCGAAGATCTGGCTCCAGCGGTAGCTGAACCAGCCGTTGCGCACGATGAGCACCTTCTCGCGGTTGGCGAACTGGCGCGCCACCGCCTCCATGCCGAAGGTGCCGCTGCCGGGCACCAGCACCGCCGTGTGGGCGTGGTAGACGCCCTTGAGCGTGGCCAGGATGTCCTGCATCACGCCGGTGAAGCGCCGGGACATGTGGTTGAGCGCCCGGTCGGTGTACACCACCGAGAATTCGAGCAGTCCGTCGGGATCGATATCGGGCAGAAGGCCGGGCATGGTTGTCTCCGTGAGGGCTGGGCCAGCGCGCCGCACAGGCCGCGCTGGCCGGCAGACGGGGCGGACAAGGCCGGAAAAAATTGAGCGGGCCAGCTTAGCACGCGCACTTTCCGCGGGCCGGCCGCCCGCATCGCCGGTGCGATGGACGCAGCGGGCCCAACGCCGCTAGGATGCCGGACCGACCCTTTTCGACCCCAAGCCCCCACCAGGAGCCCCTCCCGATGCCCGACTTTCGCAGCGACACCGTCACCCAACCCACGCCGGCCATGCGCGACGCCATGTTCCAGGCCCCCCTTGGCGACGACGTGTTCGGCGACGATCCCACCGTGAACGCGCTGCAGGACCATGCGGCGCAACTGCTCGGCTTCGAGGCCGCGTTGTTCGCCTGCTCCGGCACGCAGACCAACCTGATCGCGCTCATGGGCCACTGCCAGCGCGGCGACGAAGCCATCGTGGGCCAGAGCTGGCACACCTACCGCTGGGAGGCCGGCGGCATGGCGGTGCTGGGCTCGATCCAGCCGCAGCCGGTGGAGACCCAGCCCGACGGCACGCTGCGCGTGGCCGACATCGCCGCCGCCATCAAGCCCGACGACCCGCACTTCGCCCGCACCCGCCTCGTGGTGCTGGAAAACACCACCGGCGGCCAGCCGCTGCCCACCGGCTACATCGCCGACGTGGCCGCCCTCGCCCGCTCGCGCGGCCTGGCCATGCACCTGGACGGCGCGCGCATGTTCAACGCCGCCACGGCCCACGCCGAGAAGAGCGGCACCGACGTGTACGACGAGGCGCGCGCGATCTGCTCGCACTTCGACTCGGCCTCGGTGTGCCTGAGCAAGGGCCTGGGCGCCCCCGTGGGTTCGCTGCTGCTGGGCTCGCACGACTTCATCCGCCAGGCGCGGCGCACGCGCAAGATCCTGGGCGGCGGCATGCGCCAAGCGGGCTTTCTGGCCGCCGCGGGGCTGCATGCGCTGCAGCACCACGTGCGCCGACTGGCCGACGACCATGCCCTGGCGCGCCAGTTGGCCGAGGGCCTGGCCGAGGCCGGCCGCAGCCACCCCGTGCTGCAGGGGCGCCTGACCGTGGCCTCGGCCCACACCAACATCCTGTTCACCGACGTGGAGGCCAACGTGGCCCCGGCCTTCACCGCGTGGCTGGCCCAACACGGCGTGCGGGTGACCAGCGGCCTCTACGGCCGTGGCGCGCGCCTGCGCTGGGTGGCGCACCTGGACGTGGGCCCCGAGGACGTGGCGCAGACGCTGGAGTGCGTGCGCCGGTTCGACGGGCGCGGGCAATGATCCGCTGAGGGGTCGGCAGGGGCTGGAGTCCCTGTGTCGCGACGCAGGGGCGCGTGGGTTGAAACTGGGTTTAGAGGTGGCCCCTCATTGAGCGGTACCACTGTCGCGCCCTGTGCGGGCGCGTGGGTTGAAACGGTGCCGGGCGATGGGACCGCCCTCGGGCCACCGCCCCAGGTTCCCCGGTGCAGGCACGCCCCTTCAAGGAAACAATCGATCGCTACATTTTCTATAGCAACACAGGCAATCAGTACTAGGGCATGAAGGGGTTTTGACTCAAAAACCGCTCCACACCCAGTCGAACCGCACGTCCAGCGGCAACTGGTGGATGCGGTAGGCCGCGGGCAGCGGCTCCAGCGGGCGCAGGCGCACCACGATCGACGGCATGCGCGGCGACAGCGGCGAGACGCGCTCGGCGGGAAGGCGTTCGGCCTCGGCCACCACGCCGACCACCTCGGCGCGGATGCGCCCGCCGTCCATGAACTGCAGGCTGGCCTGGCGCCCCACCTGGGCGTAGCGCGCCTCGTTGGGCAGCACGTAGGCGTGGACCATGGGCGCCCCGCGCCCCTGCAACACGGCCACGTCGGTGCCGGGCACCACCCACTCGCCGCGGCGAACGAGCTGGCGCACCACGGTGGCGTCGAAGGGCGCGACCACG
>NZ_BAAJYR010000249.1:0-5032 GCF_057546605.1 Acidovorax sp. KPB24-03
CGGTTCGGCCACGGCCTGGGCCCGCAGCGCCGCGGCGGGCAGGGCAAAGGCCGCCGCCAGCGCGGCCATCCGGGCCAGGCGCAGGGTGGGAAGGAATCGGGGAGCGGTGGTGTATGACATGGGAAAGCCTCCTGTGGCGGGGAATGCGCCGCCCAACAGGGAAGGCCATTCGACCCCTGGCACTTTAGGGCCGGCCGGCGCGCACGAAGCACCGAACTGCGCGCCAATCGCCGCGTTCTTCGCGCTTTAGAAAAACCGGCCCATTTCCATAATCGAACCCACGCCGGAACCCCTCTTTTCCCCGGCCAGGACCCAACGCTTTGCGAGGCTGACATGCTCAACAAGATGACTGAAAGGCTGGATTTCCACGGCAACGCGCTTTTGCTGCGTGCCGAGCGCCAGCGTGCCATCGCGAGCAACATCGCCAATGCCGACACGCCGGGCTACGTGGCCCGGGACTTCAATTTCGCCGACGCGATGCGCGATGCGACCGGCGGCGGCTCGACCACGCTGAGCACCGGATCGGGGTCGACCATGTCCCTGGCCACCGGCCAGCGCCAGCAAAGCGCCACCGACCCGCGCCACATTCCGCTGCCGGCCGCCACGACAGGCATGGGATCGGGCAGCACGCTGGGCTACTCGGTGCAGACCCAGCCCAACCTGGACAACAACACGGTGGACCTCGATCGCGAGCGGGCCGCCTTCGTGGACAACGCCGTGCGCTACGAAGCCACGCTGCGGTTCATCAACGGCAACGCCAAGACGATGCTGAGCGCCATCCAGGGCCAGTAAGCGCCGCAACGCCACCACCCACGGAAAGCGGAAACCGCCATGTCCATGTTCTCCATCTTCAATGTCTCGGGCAGCGCCATCAGTGCGCAGTCGCAGCGGCTCAACGTGGTGGCCAGCAACCTGGCCAACGTCGAGGCCGTGGCCGGCCCGGACGGCCAGGCCTACAAGGCGCGCCAGGTGGTGTTCCAGACGGCGCCGATGGGCGCCGAGAGCGCCGCCGGCGTGCGGGTGAGCGCCATCAGCGAGAGCAACGCGCCGGGCAAGCGGGTGCACGACCCGAGCCACCCGTCCGCCGATGCGGAGGGCTACGTCACCCATTCCAACGTGAACGCGGTGGAGGAGATGGTCAACATGATCTCCGCCTCGCGCTCCTACCAGAACAACGTCGAGGTCATGAACACGGCCAAGTCGCTGCTCCTCAAGACCCTGCAGATGGGCCAGTAACTTTTCGGGAAGAACCTCGCCATGATCCTCAATCCCATCGGCTCCACCGCCACCGTGAATTCGGGCACCAGCGCCAATTCGGCCACCGACCCCAACGCCGCGCAGGACCGCTTCCTGAAGCTGCTGGTCGCGCAGTTGAACAACCAGGATCCGATGAATCCGATGGACAACGCGCAGATGACCTCGCAGATGGCGCAGATCAACACCGTCACCGGCATCCAGACGCTGAACCTCACCATGCAGACCATGGCCGAGCAGTTTTCCACGATGCAGACGCTGCAGGGCACGGCCATGATCGGCCGCTCGGTGCTCGCGGAAGGCTCCAAGATGACCTACACCGACAGCACGGGCAAGGGCTACTTCGAGCTGGCCGGCGCGGCGACCAGCACCAAGGTCGAGGTCGTCACGCCCGGCGGCGCCGTCGTCGGCACGGTGGACATGGGCGCGCAGGACAAGGGCCGCCACGAGTTCGAGTTCGACGCCAGCAAGTACGCGGGCAACAAGAGCGACCTGCAGTTCCGCGTGGTCGCATCCACCAAGGACGGCACCGTGCAATCCACGGCGCTCATGCAGGCGAAGGTGGTGGGCACCGGCTCCAACAGCGGCGCGCTGACGCTCGACCTGGACACCGGCAGCACCGTCAACTACAGCCAGATCAAAGCGGTGCTCTGACCGGCACGCCCTTCCCACCTATCCACGCGCTTTCCTTCTTCCTCTCAGGAGAACACCATGAGCTTTCAGCAAGGCCTGTCCGGCCTCAACGCCGCCAGCAAGAACCTGGACGTGATCGGCCACAACATCGCCAACTCCAACACGGTGGGCTTCAAGGCCTCCCGCGCCGAGTTCGCTGAAATGGTGGCCTCGGCCATCGGCTCCGCGGGGGGAACCAACGCCGGCATCGGCGTGGAGACCGCCGACGTGGCGCAGCAGTTCAACCAGGGCAACCTGTCGATCACCGGCAACAGCCTGGATGTGGCGATCAACGGCGACGGCTTCTTCAAGCTGCAGCAGCCCGATGGCACCAATGCCTATACCCGTGCGGGCAATTTCAAGCTCGACGACCTGGGCAACGTGGTCACCAACAGCGGTGCCAAGGTGATGGGCTACACGGTGGACCCGGCCACGGGCCTGCGCACGGCCAGCAACGCCACGCCGCTGTCGTTCCCCACCTCGCAGCCGATCCCGGCCAAGCAGACCACGTCGATCACCGCATCGTTCAACCTCGACGCGCGCGCGCCGGACGCCGCGGGCGACTCCACCGCCACGCCGCCCGTGCCCGCCACGCCGCGCGCCACCTACGGCACCTCGATCAACGTCTACGACAGCCAGGGCGTCGCCAAGCCGGTGAGCCTGTACTTCCAGAAGAACGGCGCCAACACCTGGGACGTGTACGACAAGCTGGACGATCCCACGGCGACGCCGCCCGTGGTGGCCGCGCCCGTCGGCCAGATCACCTTCGACAACAACGGCAATATCACCGCGCCCGCGGCGACCCCGCCCGCCACCGGCTTTCAACTGCCGCTCACGATCTCGCCCACGCCACCCAACCCGAACAACCTCACCGACTACAGCGTGAACGTGAAGCTGGACGGCGTGACGCAGTTCGGCACCAAGTTCGCCGTGTCCGACCTGTCGCAGGACGGCTACACCGCCGGGGAGCTGACGGGCATCAACATCGAAAACAACGGCATGGTGATGACGCGCTACTCCAACGGCGTGACGCGCGCCGAGGGGCAACTGGCGCTGGCCAGCTTCCGCAACACGCAGGGCCTGGCGTCCATCGGCAACAACAACTGGGCCGAAACCTTCGAATCCGGCCAGGCCGTGATGGGCGCGCCCACCGACGGCAAGTTCGGTGCCCTGCGCTCCGGCGCGCTGGAAGACTCCAACGTGGACCTGACGGCCGAGCTGGTGAACATGATGACGGCGCAGCGGGCCTACCAGGCCAACGCGCAGACCATCAAGACGCAGGACCAGGTGATGTCCACGCTGGTCAACCTGCGCTGATCCTTTTCCTGAACTCCACCCCTACCGACTGAGACGCCTGCGCGAGACCCTCCATGGACCACATCATCTACACCTCGATGACGGGCGCCAGCGCTGCCGCGCAGCGCCAGTCGGTGCTGGCCAACAACCTGGCCAACGCCTCCACGAACGGCTTCCGGGCGGAAATGTCCACCTTCCGCGCCGTGCCGGTGCAGGGCGACGGTGCCAAGACCCGCGTGTTCGCCCTGGAGGCCACCTCGGGCCACTCCGAAGCGTCCGGCCCGGTGCAGCGCACCGGCCGCAACCTGGATGCCATGGCGGTGGGCAATGCCTGGTTCGCCGTGCAGGGGCTCGACGGCACCGAGGCCTACACCCGCAACGGCAGCCTGGAAGTCTCGGCCACGGGCCAGTTGCTCACGAGCAACGGCCTGACCGTGCTCTCGGACGGCGGAGGCCCCATCGACGTGCCCCAGGGCGCGGAGATCGCGCTGGGCTCGGACGGGACCATCACCGCCAAGGTCGGCAGCCAGCGCCCCGCAGCCGTGGGGCGCCTGAAGCTGGCCACGCCCACGCTGGAAGACCCGCTCAAGCGCGGCGACGACGCCCTGTTTCGCACCACCTCGGGCGATCCGCTGCCCAGCGATCCCAATGCCCGCATGCTGTCCGGCGCGCTGGAAGGCTCCAACGTGAATGCCGTGGAGAGCATGGTCGGAATGATCGCCGCCTCCCGCCAGTTCGAGGCGCAGCTGCGCCTGCTGCAGACGGCCGAGACCAACGACAAGTCGGCCAGCCAGCTGCTGAGCCTCAACGGCTGACCGCCGAGCCCGACGCAACCGCCTCCCCAAAGGAACCGCCATGATCAATTCCCTGTGGATCGCCAAGACCGGCATGTCCGCCCAGCAAACCCAGCTGGATGTCATCTCGCACAACCTGGCCAACGTCTCCACCAACGGCTACAAGCGCAACAACGCGGTCTTCGAAGACCTGATCTACCAGAACCAGCGCCAGGTCGGCGCGCAGACCACCGAGCAGAACCAGTTGCCCACCGGCCTGCACCTGGGCCTGGGCGTGCGCACGGTGGCCACCAGCCGCAACTTCACTCAGGGCAGCCTGCAGCAGTCCAACAACAACCTGGACGTGGCGATCAACGGCAACGGTTTCTTCGAAATCACCCAGCCCGACGGCACCATCGGCTACACCCGAGACGGCTCGTTCCAGCTGGACGCGCAGGGCCGCATGGTCACCTCCAGCGGCCTGCCGGTGGCCAACGGCATCACCGTGCCCGCCAACGCCACGGCCATCAGCATCAGCACCGAGGGCGTGGTCTCCGCCACCGTGCCGGGCAGCACCGCGCCCCAGCAGCTGGGCAGCATCGCGATGGCCAGCTTCATCAACCCGGCCGGCCTCGAGCCCATCGGGCAAAACATGTACAAGGAATCGGCCGCGTCCGGCCAGCCCCAGCAGGGCACGCCGGGCACGAACGGCCTGGGCTACATGCGCCAGGGTTTCCTCGAAACCTCCAACGTGAACGTGGTGGAAGAGCTGGTGACCATGATCCAGACCCAGCGCGCCTACGAAATGAATTCCAAGGCCATCCAGACATCGGACCAGATGCTGGCCAAGCTCGCGCAGCTTTGAAGCGCAACGCCGACCGTTCCCACGAAGAACGCCCACGCCCCCACCGCTTGTTGCAGGATTCCGCCATGCGTACCGCCTCCTTCCTCCGCTCGTCCCCCCTGCCGGCGCCGTCCGCGCGCCTGGCCGCCGTCGCCGGCCTCGTGCTGCTGTGCACCGGCTGCGCCACGCTGTC
>NZ_BAAJYR010000250.1:0-5002 GCF_057546605.1 Acidovorax sp. KPB24-03
CGCCCACCCGGTCCCAGTGGAACTGCACCTTGACGCGCCCGTACTGGTCGGGCCAGATCTCCTCGCCCGGCGGGCCGACGAGACGGCGGTCTGCGGGCCGGTGGTCCTGGGTTTCGGCGTGGTGCGCGCGGGGGTGTAGGGCACGCTGGTGGGCTGGGCCAGCAGGGTGAACCGCTGGAACGAGCCTTCTTCCTGCGCCGTGCCCTTGGGGCCCGGGGCCGCAGCGCTGACCTGGGGGTTTTCCTTGAAGTGGTATTCCAGGCCGGTGAGCAGGTATTGCTGGTTCTGGTCCTCGCGCGGGTAGTTCTCCAGCGTGAAGGTGTAGCCCGGGGCGAGCGCCCGGTGGCGCGACTGGCCCCGCACGGTGCTGTGCCCGGTGAGGCTTTCCTGCAGCCGCACCCGGGCATAGGCTTCGCCGTCACCGAATTCGGTGTAGCCGCCCGGCCATTCGTAGATTTCGTGGGCGTCGTGCGCATGCCCCGGCGGGGTCTGGCGCATGTTGGACAGGTCCGCGCGCGGCTTCTTGAAGTCGTAGTCGTCGTTGTAGTGCCGCCCCGAATGGATGGCCTGGTGCAGCTCCCAGGCGTGGATGTTCTCTTTGTCGGCAACGGCGGCCTTCTCGGGCGGGTAGAAGGGGATGACGGCGGCCCCGGGCAGCGGGCTGTGCGAGGCGACGATGTCGTCGGCCAGGGTCAGGATGTGCTGGCCGGCGCTGTGCTGGTGGTAGTAGTAGATGCCCTCATGCTCCATCAGGCGCGAGACGAAGGCGCAGTCGGTCTCGCCGTACTGCACGCAGTAGTCCCAGCTGCGATACGCCCGCGTGAGCCGCTTTTGCAGGGGGTGGCCGTATTTGCCGAGCACCTCTTCGATGATGTCGGGGACGGTCTTGTTCTGGAATATCTTGAAGTCGCTCTTGCGCGTGGCCAGCCACAGCCAGGGCTGCAGGCGCAGGCGGTAAGAGTAATACCGGTGGTCTTCGCCTTGCAGGCCGAAGCGGGTGACGATGCCGTCCAGGTAGCGCCGGCCGCCGCCTTCGGTCTCCACCTCCACCGTGGCGTGCTTGCCCAGCAACGCCTTGGGGTCGAGGGACTTGCTCTCGCTCAGCAGATCCACATCCAATACAAACAGCTCGCTCAAGGATTCCTTGCCCTGCAAGCGGCGAAACTGCAGCTGTTCTCCCAATGGCGTTTGGATCGTGACGCGGCGTGTCATCGTGGGCAGACCTTCACACAGGCTGTGGCATTGAAACGACGGTCATCATATCCCGGCATGCGAAAAGCCCTGCTCGCCGGCTGCCCATCCATGGCAGCAGCAGGAGCTGCGCAGCAGATGCGGAAAGCGGCCCCATTCGCTCATCCATTTTCCGCACCAGCAACGCACTGTTGCAGTGCCGTTTTGCACCGGCACGCCGCCCCTCGCCGTGGGCCGGCGCCGCTGCAGCGCGCTTGAATCGGAGCCGCCTGCCCCTGCAGGCAAGCAGCCCGGCTCAGCCCAGCAGCTTGAGCAGCGCGTGCGCCGCCGGCTCGGACGATGCGGGGTTCTGCCCCGTCACCAGCAGGCCGTCGGTCAGCACGAAAGGCGCCCAGTCGGGGCCCTTGGCGTATTGGCCGCCGCGCTCCTTCAGCATGTCCTCCACCAGGAAGGGCACGATCTTGGTGAGCTGCACGCCCTCTTCCTCGGTGTTGGTGAAGCCGGTCACCTTGCGGCCCTGCACGAGCGGCTGGCCGCCCACCGTCTTGGTGTGGCGCAGCACGCCGGGCGCATGGCACACCAGGGCCAGGGGCTTGCGGTCGGCGAACGTGTTCTCGATCAGCGCGATGGAATGAGCGTCTTCCGCCAGGTCCCACAGCGGGCCGTGGCCGCCGGGGTAGAACACGGCGTCGAAGTGGTCGGGGTTCATGCCGGACAGGGGCAGCGTGCTGGCCAGGTGCTTCTGCGCCTCGGTATCGGCCTTGAAGCGGCGCGTGGCGTCGGTCTGCGCATCGGGCTCGTCGCTCTTGGGGTCCAGCGGAGGCTGCCCGCCCTGGGGCGAGGCCAGCGTGATCTCGGCGCCTGCATCCTGGAACACGTAGTAGGGCGCGGCGAACTCTTCGAGCCAGAAGCCCGTCTTTTTGCCGGTGTCGCCCAGCTGGTCGTGGGAGGTGAGGACCATCAGGATTTTCTTTGCCATGGCGGTGCTTTCAAAGGGAGATCAGAAAAAGAGGAGAAGCGCCAGCGAAAGCGCCTGCCCCCAGATGGGGCCGGCACCGCCGAATGGAAGAGGGGGCCCGCAAAGAACGGGCGCGGGCGCAGACGGTAGCCCGCCGCCTATGGCGCGCGCTCCGCGGGTTGGCAGGGCCTTGCCGGGCCCGTTCAGAGCGCCGCTTCGAGCACGCGGCGGCTCACCTCGGGCGTCACGTCGCGGTGCTCGCCCAGCCGCACCATGCCGTGCGCCTCCAGTTGCGCCACCAGCGTGGCCACGCTGTCCGCGCCCACGCCGTAGGCCGACAGGCGGGTGGGAATGCCCATGCGCTCGAAGAAATCGCGCGTGGCGGCGATGGCCGCGTCGATGCACTCGTCCTCGGTGCCGGCGCGGATGCCCCACACGCGCTCGCCGTACTGCAGCAGCTTGGCGCGCTTGGCACCGCGCTGCGCCTGCAGCAGGGACGGCAGCACCACGGCCAGCGTGCGCGCATGGTCGATGCCGTGCAGCGCGGTGATCTCGTGGCCGATCATGTGCGTGGCCCAGTCCTGCGGCACGCCCGCGCCGATCAGGCCGTTGAGCGCCAGCGTGGCGGTCCACATCAGGTTGGCGCGGTCGTCGTACACCGGCTCGGGCGCGGCCAGGATGCGCGGCCCGATCTCGATCAGCGTCTGCAAAATGCCCTCGGCGAAGCGGTCCTGCACCGCGCCGTTGACGGGGTAGGTGAGGTACTGCTCCACCGTGTGCACGAAGGCATCGACCACGCCGTTGGCCAGTTGCTGCGGCGGCAGCGTGTAGGTCTTGGTGGGGTCGAGCACCGAGAACACCGGATAGGTGTGCGGGCTGCCGAAGGCCAGCTTGGCGCCCTTGGCGCGGTGCGTGATCACGCCGCCGTTGTTCATCTCCGAGCCCGTGGCGGGCAGGGTGAGCACCGCGCCGAACGGCAGCGCGCGGGCCACGTTGCTGCCACGCTTTTCCAGGATGGCCCACGGGTCGCCGGCCTCGAACGGCACGGCCGCGGCGATGAACTTCACCGCATCGATCACCGAGCCGCCGCCCACCGCGAGCAGGAAGTCGAACCCGCCCTCGCGGATCTGCGCCACGGCGTTCATCGAGGTTTCATAGCTCGGATTGGGCTCGATGCCCGCGAACGTGGCGTGCTGCCGGCCCCCCAGCGCCGCCCGCACTTCGGCCAGCGTACCGGTCTTCTCGGCGCTGGCGCCGCCCACCAGGATCAGCACCTTGGCCTGTGCCGGCACCAGCCGGTCCAGGTCGGCGATGCGGCCTTTTCCGAAGGCGATGTGCGTGGGGTTGTGGAAATCGAAATTCAGCATGGGGTTTTTCTCCAGGGGGGAAGTGATGGGTTGGCGTGGTGCGCCAGGCGCCAGAGCAGGGCCGCCGTCCCGGCCTGCGGACGATCAAGGAGCCGCTCCGTCTCTCCTGGCGCGGCAATCTGCCGGAGGTGGGGGCGAACGCCCGTTTGTAAAGCATCCAGTGGCACTGGCGCTCGCCGCGGCCCAGCCAGGATCGGGGCACGCCTGCCTGGGTCGCCAGCGCTACCGCACGACCGCCGGGAAACGCGGCACCCGGACGGCGACGCCCACGCGTCGGCACGCCTGCCGGATACGGTCTACCCAGGCCCGGGTCACAAGGTAGGTGCTGCCGCCCACCGCGTCCATCCAGATCGTGTCGCGCTCTGTGGGATGCGCGGCGTCAGGGGGCAGCCGCTCTTGCACAAAGCAGAACCGGTTTTCGTGCCGGTTGCGGTGGAGCTGGCGCGGGAAAGCCTGCGGTGCAGCACCTGCCGGGCCGGCACCGAACCCCACCAACGCAGCGGTCGCCAAGATGGACCGACCTGCGCGAAGCCATGCCAGCCGGAATTCGGTGGCGGGGCGCTGGCGAGACATCGAATGCATGGCGAAGCGGCGTCAAAAAAGAAGGGGCGCGGTTTAAGTGCCGCCCCGTTGCCGGATTCACCCCTTGCCCACGCGAACGCGCACGCGTCGCTGGGCACCCGCCGCGATCGGCGCGCCCTCAATCCAGCTTCACCCCCGCCGCCTTGATGATCTCCCCCCACCGCTTGGCCTCCGCGCGGGCCATCGCGCGGAACTGCTCTGGCGTGCCGGCCAGGGGCTCCATGCCGAAGTCCTGCATGCGCTTGACCACCGGCGGGCTGGCCAGGGCCTTGTTGACCTCGGTGTTGAGGCGGGTCACCAGTGCGGGCGGCAGGCCGGCGGGGCCGAGCACGCCCTGGAAGGCATAGACCTCGGTGTTGGGCACGCCGGCCTCGGCCAGCGTGGGCACGTCGGGCAGGCCGGGCACGCGCTTGGCCGAGCCGATGGCGAGCGCCCGCACCTTGCCGGCCTGGATCACCGGCAGGCCGGCGGCCAGGTCGAGGAACATGCAGGGCACCTGCCCGCCCATCACGTCCTGCAGCGCAGGCGCGGCGCCGCGGTAGGGGATGTGGGTCAGGAAGGTCTGCGTGCGGTTCTTGAACATCTCCATCGCCAGGTGGTGCGGCGAGCCGTTGCCCGGTGAGGCGTAGTTGAGCTTGCCCGGGTTGGCGCGCGCGTAGGCCAGCAGGTCCTTGACGGTCCTGGCCTCGAAGGCCGGGTGCACCACCAGGGCGAGCGGAAAGCGGCTCAGGCCGGCGATGTAGGTGAAGTCCTTTTCCGGGCTGAACGGCAGCTTGCTGAACAGGTGCTCGTTGTAGGCCAGCAGGGCGTTGTCGGCCGACATGAGCGTGTAGCCGTCGGGCTTGGCGGTGGCGACCATCTGCGCGCCGATGTTGGTGGAGGCGCCGGGGCGGTTGTCCACCAC
>NZ_BAAJYR010000251.1:0-4998 GCF_057546605.1 Acidovorax sp. KPB24-03
CGGGACGGGGCTTGGGCCGCGGCAGGACGGACAGCGGGACGCGGCGATGCGTTGTTGGCGCCGCCATTCGGGCCATTGAACGGCCGGGCGGCGGGGCCGGCATTCGCCCGGGTGGCGGGTTGCGCGGTGGCCGGTGCCCGGCGTGCGGAGGGTGCGGTGGCCGCAGGCGGCGCCACCTTGGCGGGGGCGGCGGGGGGAAGGGAGAGGCGGCGGCGGGGCGGCGAATCGGACATGGGCGCTATTTTCGCTCGGCCGCCGCGGCGTGCCAGGCGATAAAGTCGTCCGTGGGGAGCGGCCGGCTGATGTAGTAGCCCTGCGCATCGTCGCAATGCAGGGCCCGCAGGCGCTCCAGGATGGACACGGTCTCCACCCCTTCGGCCACCACGCTCAGGCCCAGGTTGTGCGCCAGGTCGATGGTGGAGCGCACGATCTGCTCGTCGCCGTCGTCGGAGGCCATGCCGATGACGAAGGACTTGTCGATCTTCAGCTCGTCCACCGGCAGCCGCTTGAGGTAGGCCAGCGACGAGTAGCCCGTGCCGAAGTCATCGATGGACAGCTTGAAGCCCTGCTCGGACAGGCGGTTGAGCATGGCCTCGGCCCGCAGGGGCTCGTCCATGATGGCGCTCTCGGTGATCTCCAGGCAGAACGACGCGGCGCTCACCCCGTGGCGCGCCAGCAGGGTGCCCAGGCGGTTGCTCAGCTCGGGGTCGAGCAGGTCGCGCGTGGACAGGTTGATCGAGATGCGCAGCGCCAGATCCTGCACGCGCGGCTGCGCCAGGAAGATCACCGCCTGCTCGAACATCCACAGCGTGAGCTGCCGAACGAAGCCGGTCTGCTCCGCAAAGGGGATGAACTGCATCGGCGGCACCATGCCGCGCTCAGGGTGCTGCCAGCGCACCAGGGCCTCGGCCGCGTGGCCCGGCTGGCCGGTCAGCGACACCTTGGGCTGCAGGAACAGGCGCAGCTCGTTGCGGTCCACCGCGCGGCGCAGCTCGGTCAGCAGCGAGAGCGAGACGGCGCTGGAGGAATCCATCGACGGCTCGTACACCAGCGCCCCGCTGAGCCGCAGCTTGGCCGCGTACATGGCGATTTCGGCGTGGCTCAGCAGGGTGTCGGCATCCTGCGCCGGACCGGGCCAGCAGGCGATGCCGATGCCCGCGCTCAGATCCACCGTGCGGTCGTCGAAAGCCATGGGCGTCTCGAAGGCCCGGAGGATGCGCTGGGCCATGTCGCGCGCAGCCGCCTCGTCGGCGCCGGGCAGCAGCATGGCGAACTCGTTGCCGCCCAGGCGGGCGATGACGTCCTGCGGCGACCGCGTCTGCCCGCTGATGCGTTCGGCCACGGCCTGCAGCAGCCGGTCGCCCAGCGCGTAGCCCAGCACGCCGTTCACGTGCTTGAATCGGTCCAGGTCCAGCGCGATCACGGCCACGGGGCGCCCTCCGCTGCCGGGACCGATGGCCTCCATGATGGCGCGGCGAAAGCGCTCCCGGTTGGGCACGCCGGTCAGCCGGTCGGTATCGGCCAGCCGCAGGATCTCGCCCTGCTGCCCTGCGATGTCCACGCGCATGCGGTCGAACGAGCGGGCGAGGTTGCCGATCTCGTCGAGGCGGCGCGTGTGCTCGATGGGGGCGTCGTAGTCGCCCTGGGACAGGCGGTGCGTGGCCGAGACCAGCGAGCGCAGCGGTGTCGTCACGCGGCGCGCCATGAAGGCGCTGCCCAGCGCGAAGAGCACCAGGCCAGCCACGGTGATCCCACCCAGCAGGGCCTGCAGCTGGCGGTAGGGCGCCACCACGTCGTTGAGCGAACGAAGCAGCAGCGCCCGGGCACTGGTGGCGCCGCTGTCCAGGCGCACGGGGCGCACCAGCAGCGTCTCGCCGCCGAGCACCTGCTCACCGCCCATGCGGAAGTCGCGCAGATCGGCCAGCGCGCGGTCCGGCAGGGTGCTCACCGGCACGGCCACGGCACCGGTGGCATCGCGCACCTGGATGGCCACGTCCACCGACAGCAGTTGCTGCATCTCGGACACCAGCGTCTCGTTGACCGGAAAACCCATCAGCACCCAGCCCACCAGCAAAGGCGCCCGCATGGGCACCATCACGAACTGGTACGGGATGCCGTGCACCACGGCGATCTGGCTGCCCTGTGGCTGCGCCACCAGCGCGGGCACGGCCTGGTCCACCGCGCTCTGGTAGTCGGCCGGAGTGCGCGAGGGGCTGGTGGCCTGCAGGTGCATGCGGGTGTCCAGCAGCGCCGTCATCGCGGCGCCGATGCGCGCGCCGTGGTTCTCCAGCACGGACTGGATCGTCTCCGAGTCGCCCGAATTCACGGCGGACCGAAAACCGTAGTCGGCCGCCAGCAGCACCGAGGCCTCCTGCAGCCGCACGGCGTTCTGCGTCAGCAGCCAGCGCCAGACGCGTTCGTCCACGTCCAGGCTGCGCTCGATCTGGGCGCGGGCATTGCGCACGATGAAGGCCTGCACCACGGCAAATCCCGCCGCCTGCACGATCAGCAGCAGCAGCAGGGAAATGCCGACCAGCCGAAGGATCAGGCTGCGGTGCAGCGCGCGCAGGTTCAAGGGGTCACCCCCGTCAGGCGGACGACCACCGGCGCCGCGCCTTCGGCCACCGCCAGGGGCTGCGCATAGGCCGCGGCGCCCACCGGCAGGCCCGAATGCCACACGCGCAGCGTGTAGTTGCCCGCGGGCACCTTCTCCAGGCGCGCGCTGCCGAACGGCGCGGCGCTCTGCGCGAAATACGGTGTCTCCAGCACGAGGATCCAGGCGACCATCTGGTCGTGGATGTTGCAGCCGAGCACCACGACGCCCGGCCGGTCGAAGAGCACGGGGTTGGCCGGCGTGCCGGAATACAGCTGCAGCTCGAACTTCTTGGCCGGCGAGAACGAATACACATGGTGGCGCACGTTGTCCCTGTTGGGAAACCGCACCTCGGTTCCCACCGTCACGGCCAGCACCTCGGGCACGAAGCGGCGCTTGAGCTGCCCCATGTCCTGCTGGGCCATGGGACGCACCAGCTTGTGCGCCTCCGGGGAATCCAGGAACACGACCGCGCCCGGCAGCGGTTTGCCGGAGCCGTCCTGCACCGTCACCAGGACCTCCGCGGCCATCGCCGGCAACGCCAGTGCACAGAGCACGGCAACCATGCTCCGGAGCATGGTCGAGCGAAGTCGGGTCATGGGGCCGGTTCCTTCCAAAAATGTAACAAGACCACGGCGGATCGAAGGGCGCCAGAGTGGAATGCGCAAAAATGGCACGGCGCTACGCTACCAAAAAAATAGCATCGGAACGATGCATTTAATAAGATATGAGCGATTAAATCAATTCATACAAGTGCGCCATTCACCCGGCACTTTAGAGGCAGATACTCCCTGTTGGGTCTTTCATATGTAACACCCATTGCGAATGCGGCCACTGCCCGGACGGCGCCGCACACCGATTACTGGCACTGCTTTTGCTGTGCATTTCGTTCAAAGGCCATCGGCCACGGAAAACACCATGCAGACCGCTTCGTTCTTCAAGACCCTCTCCATCTCCCGCCGTCTTTTCCTGGGGTTCGGCTGCATGCTGGCGCTGCTCATCGCGGTGGCCTTCGTGGCGCACGCCTCGCTGAACGAGGTCAACCAGCAGATGCAGCAGATGACCGGCGCCAGTGCCGCCAAGATGCGGCTGGTCAACAGCATGCTGGAGAACGTGAGCGCCATTGGCATCCAGGGGCGCTCGGCCGCGATGCTCGGCGAGGTCGATCCCAAGAGCGCGGACGAGCAGACCCGCCGCGTCGGCCAGGCACTGCAGCGCTACGCGGCGCAGGAGACCGAGCTGGCCACGCTGCTCGACTCCGGCGCCACGCCAGCCGAACGCCAGCTGCAGACCGACATCCAGGCCCTGGCCCGCAAGACCCGCCCCGAGCTGGACACGGCGCTCAAGGCCATCTCCGACGGTGACACCGTGAGCGCCACGCTCTCGCTCATGACGCGCGTGGCCCCTGCCGAAGCCGCCTGGCGCGACAAGCTGGCCGAACTGGTGCAGCTGCAGAACACCCTCAACACCGAGGCCGCGGCCGGCGCGTCGCGCATGGAAAACCGGGCCCGCGCCATCGGCGGCGGGCTGGTCGCGCTGGCCATCGTGCTGGGCGCGCTGATCGCCTGGCGCACCACGGCCAGCATCACCCAGCCCATCGGACGGGCGGTGGTGGTGGCCGAACGCATCGCGCGCGGCGACCTCACCTCGCGCGTGGAAGTGCGCATCCAGGACGAGACCGGCCGGCTGCTGGACGCCATCGCCGCCATGCAGGAGCAACTGCGCTCGCTGGTGGGCGGCATCGGCACCACGGCGGATTCGATCCTGCTGGCCAGCTCCGAAGTGGCCTCGGGCAACCTCGACCTGAGCCAGCGCACCGAGCAGACCTCGGGCAACCTGCAGCAGGCTGCCTCGGCGCTGGAGGACCTGACGCACACCGTGCAGCAAAGCGCCGACGCCGCGCGCCAGGCCAACCAGATGACCGCCGCCGCCTCGCAGGTGGCCGAGCGCGGCGGCGAGGTCGTCTCGCAGGTGGTGCGCACCATGGACGTGATCAGCGCCAGCTCGCGCAAGATCGCGGACATCATCAGCGTGATCGACGGCATTGCCTTCCAGACCAACATCCTGGCCCTCAATGCCGCGGTCGAAGCCGCGCGCGCGGGGGAACAGGGCCGCGGCTTCGCGGTGGTGGCCGGCGAGGTGCGAGCGCTGGCGGGGCGCTCGGCCGACGCCGCGCGCGAGATCAAGGCGCTGATCCTGGCCAGCGCCAATCAGGTGCAGGAAGGCACCACGTTGGTGGGCCACGCGGGCGCCACCATCGGCGAACTGGTGCAGTCGGTGCAGCAGGTCTCGGGCATCATGGCCGAGATCACCGCATCCGCCCGCGAGCAGAGCGACCGCATCGCCGAAGTGAGCCAGTCGGTGGGCGCGCTGGAGACCATGACGCAGCAGAACGCCGCGCTGGT
>NZ_BAAJYR010000252.1:0-4987 GCF_057546605.1 Acidovorax sp. KPB24-03
GGTGCTGGCCCACCAGGACGACCTGGGCGCCCTGATCTCCCTGGAGCAGGGCAAGCCCCTGGCCGAGGGCAAGGGCGAGGTGGCCTACGCCGCCAGCTACATCGAATGGTTCGGCGAACAGGCCACGCGCATGAACGGCGAGGTCATCCCCGCCCCCGTGCCCGGCCGGCGCATGTTCGCCTTGAAGGAGCCTGTGGGTGTGGTGGCCGCCATCACCCCGTGGAACTTCCCCGCCGCGATGATCGCCCGCAAGATCGCCCCGGCCCTGGCCGCCGGCTGCACGGTGGTCTGCAAGCCCGCCGAGGACACGCCCCTCACGTCGCTCGCCCTGGTGCTGCTGGCCCACGAGGCCGGGGTGCCGCCCGGGGTGCTGAACATCGTCACCGCCTCGCGCGAGAAGACGCCCGAGGTGGTGGACGTGTGGCTGGACGATGCGCGCGTGCGCAAGATCACCTTCACCGGCTCCACGCCCGTGGGCAAGCACCTGGCGCGCCGCAGCGCCGACACGCTCAAGAAGCTCTCGCTGGAGCTGGGCGGCAACGCCCCCTTCATCGTGTTCGAGGATGCCGACGTGGACGCCGCCGTGGACGGCTTCATGGCCGCCAAGTTCAGAAACGGCGGCCAGACCTGCGTGTGCCCCAACCGGGTGTTCGTGCACAAGGCGGTGCATGCCGAATTCGCGCAAAAGCTCACCGCCCGCGTGGCGGCCTTGAAGGTGGGGCCGGCCAGCGACCCCGCCTCGCAGATCGGGCCGATGATCAACGTCCGGGCGGTGGAGAAGATCGAGCGGCATGTGCAGGACGCGGTGGCCAAGGGCGCCACGGTGCTCACGGGTGGACAACGCCTGACCGACCTGGGCGCCACCTACTATGCCCCCACGGTGCTGGAGAACGCCGATGCGACCATGGCCTGCGCCTGTGAGGAGACGTTCGGACCCGTGGCGCCGCTCACGCGCTTTGACAACGAAGAAGAAGTGATCGCCGCCGCCAACGACACGCCGTTCGGCCTGGCCGCGTACTTCTACAGCCAGGACGTGCGCCGCATCTGGCGCGTGGCGGAGGCCCTGGAGACGGGGATCGTGGGGATCAACGAAGGGGCGCTGGCGGCGGAGGCGGCGCCGTTCGGGGGCGTGAAGGAGTCGGGCTACGGGCGCGAGGGATCGACGCACGGGCTGGAGGATTACCTGCACACGAAGTATGTGTGCCAGGGTGGGCTGGGCTGAGGGGGGAGGGTCCCGGGGTGGAGCTTTAGGTGGAGGGGAATACATGCCCATATACGCGAGCTATGTTCATTCAGGCGCCGCAATTGAATGTTGGGCGCGCGTTGCTTCTCCTAAGCAAGCGGGTAGGGTCGTAGGATCTCGTCGTTGAGAGTCTCCTATCGGCCAATTGCGGGAATCGATGATGTCATGCAATCTGCTGCTCAATGGAACAGTGTTCCTTGTTTTCTTAGGTCGGCAGGTTTAATCGGTTTTAATGCTTCGGGCGAGTTGAAATAACCATGAGGGCAACTGAGCCTTGCGCACGGCTTCCAAGAGCCTAGGCACGTGAATTGAATGCAATCGAAGCCGATCGCAAGCCAGAGACAGCAACCACTCAGGCAACGCATCGCCTCGGCCGCTCGACCAACCAGAGAGTTCGGTCAGGATCACATCAAGCACTTCCTGGCTGATGTGCTCGTCTATTGAAAAATCGAGCTCCTGTTTAAACGCCATGCGCAGGAAGGCCGCTCGCAAGATTGCATCGTTGTAGTCGCGCATGTTACGCGCGCAGAGAGTAGCCGGAGCGAGCACGACTTGGCCGTACAACATCTGGTTCCACTGGACGCCATCGCCGGGCTTCGCATTTGTTGCAGGCAACGCAGAGTCGTTGCATCGAACCGTGGCTAGCAGGTTGCTCACGACCGCTAGGACATCCGCCTGACTGACTTTCGCCAAGTTGGCGTCGGTGTGTAGGTAGACGAAGTCGGGTGCAATTGCAAGATCGCCTGCAGAGCCCGGCATCAAGAGCCCACTGCTCTCGCAAGACATAGTTTGCAGTCGAGCGAGCCGGTGCGCGAGCTCTTGCTCCAATGCACCATCCGAAGCCATGCGCTGAAGTAATTCATACTCGGCATCCCAGGCCGTTACCGACTCACTTTGCCAAGGTAGCATCAGATCGTAAGCAGATCGGACAATGAAGGTCTCGCCGCCATGTTGGCCGTAGCTTAGGAACATCCTCAAGTCGCCCAGATTTCTGGGTGAATCTGCGAGTGTGACAACGCTCAAGTACGCGACATTGCCCTGCGGCGCCTTTGTTCGCATCGATGCGTTAATGCCCCTCACTCGTCCATGATCGTTCAAGCAGCCCGCCAAGACCAGCATAGACCCGTGGTCTATCGGGGTGAGGGATTCCAGCTCTTCCCAGCCAATGCGCTGTGCGCCTTCAAATGCCTGTTGCATGCCAGCAGTCTCGAACAGGCGTTGCGCCGTGCTTTCCTGCATGTCAACAAGGACGATGGCGTGCAACGGCGACGGTGAAAAGCGACGTAGCAGCCTTACGACCGCTTGTGATACGTCGATATCTTGTGTCAATCGATCAATGTCGAACTTGACTAGGTTCGCAGTAGCGTCGGCTGCATATGGTTGAATCTGCAATTGCTCTGTCCGAGCGTGACGTTCAAAAAAACGCGCGTGCTTCCTTCTTTTGTGATGCCGTGGACACCCTCAGTCGCTTGATTGCGCGTTTCTCCAGCATGAACTGGTCACCCGCCAATTCGGCCAGAATGTCACCACGAGCGCAGCTTGGACAGCTCTCCGGCGGATAACTGTCTATCGGTCGATATCCGAAAGTTCGGTCGGGCGCAGCAGTCAGGTTACAGACGACCTTTCCAGGTGCGGGCGCTTCAATGGATCTTTCAGCAAAAAAAAGCGTGATGACATTGACCTCCGCGACGCCCATGCGGATCAATCGATCCGCAAGAGAACCCGAAGTCGAGGCTGACACAAGCGACACGTCACCATAGCCCATTGTCGGTGCCTGGTCGATACCTCCATAGGAACTGAACGAGATGACCGGCTGGGAAAAAGCCCATTGGCCTATCTTGTGAGCAATGCGTTGCATCGCTTGCGCTACCGCGATCAAAGGTGCTGTGTCAACAAAGATGCGACGTGGTTCATCGGCTGGCAATTGCGCCAAGGTTGCCATACCGACGAAACCGCATGCCGCCGATGAAAGCAAGGTGCTGCTGGCGCGTAGGAAGTGGCGTGCATGCTTGCCAGAGCCCTTGCCGAAGTGAACCCCTGCTGGTGCATCCACGAGAGCTCGACTCCGATCAAAAAGATTGAACAACCAACCTTGGATCAGCTCGTTATCGGCTGGGCTTTCCGAAATGACGCCACCTACCTCATTGCGATAAAGGAATTTGAGAGTAACTGGCTGAGCGACCGCTGTACGTCCAATCAACACACCAATCTTGCCTATAGCGCGGTTAAACGCAGTTCCCTCCAACGCTGCACGTACCACCACCTCTTCCTCCAAGAAGGGGGCCGCGATATAGATCTTCCAGGTATTGGGGCGGGCATTCAGGACATCACGAACGTCGCTACTGACCATTGCCGCGCTAACTTCTATCTCGTCATAGACAAGGAGGCAGGCATCGCCTTCGAAGGCGTCTTCGCGATAACGGGTACTCAGGGCCAGTGCTCGCATTTCAGACCAATGGCACCACAATTCGAACAGCAGCGCCCACCAACGAGTCATTCTCAGTGGGCCTTCGCAGTAGCCTGTTCTGCATGTCTAGCAAGACTGGCTTCGGAAGTTGGATCCGCACCCATGGCCCAGAAGGTGGACGCATCTGTGGCAGAGCTTCACCCTCAAAGAAGCTGCGATAGGCGAAGAGACGCCCCGTCCTGATCTCAATGCTGCCGTTGAGTTCTTGGAGTGCCCGCAACACCTCGTACAAACCCATGCCTCGATGACGCTGCCTTTGGTCAACTAGATCCGAATCGAAGTGCCGAGCGAAACACTTGTGCATGACTCTCCACTCTTCGTCTAAGTCCGTTGACGAATTCAGGGCCTGCTTAGTGTAGGACGCGTAGTAGCCCAAGCCCGAGTCAAAGATCGAAACCTCAAGGCCAGGCACCTCGCGCGCCACAACCAGCCGACCTAACTTCTGGTGCGCTGGTAACGTCACGCTGATGCGCCTGAACATCAGGCCGCGCATAGCATTGGGCCCTACCGGTGACTTCGCTAAATCGAGTCGACCGTGGAGGTGCGTATTCTCGAAAAGCTCGGCAACGATAACCGCTAGCGCTCCAGCCAGTGCAAATTTCTGGCTGGGAGCTTCAGCGCTATGCAATTGGGGGGACAACACGCTCAAGACCGTAGTCTCGATGTCCTCGCGGCTCCTAAGGCCGCTACTTGATCGGTCATATAAATCCAGCGGCCGACCATGACCCCGAGCGTCGCCGCACAGCAATAACTGACTATCGCTAGGAAGGTCGTCACCTTGGAGTCTGTACGTCAAAATCTGATGCCTAGCGCGGGCAAGCAAATACTCAACGTCATCATTGCCAATGCTTAGCGACTCATGAGTTGCAGCCTGTAGGCAGACAATAACAGCCAACAGGGGATACAAGGACGCTGACTTGGGCATTTGCGCGAGCAGATCGGAGGGCCATCTGACACTGATTGGAGTCTTGTGTCTGGCGAGACTTAGCACGCGCTGAATTGCAAACACTTCTCCGACAGCACCTGCTGACGAGAACAGTTGCTCGTAGTCCTCCGGGATTTCCAACACGACGCTGCCGTCGAGGACACGCTCCCACTGACCTGGCGCGAAGTCGGCAAGGCCCATCGGGATAAGAATTGGCGTGACGTTGCTTTGCATGTACCAACGTGTTGTCGTATGAGTGTATCTTGCAAGATCTAATCCTTGCTCATCAACACATCCACGCGATGCACCTGGGCCGCCTCAGCAAGGATCGTATTCATCCGCGCCACGTCGC
>NZ_BAAJYR010000253.1:0-4982 GCF_057546605.1 Acidovorax sp. KPB24-03
TAGCCCACGTAGCCGGGCGGCGCGCCGATCAGGCGGGCCACCGAATGCTTTTCCATGAACTCGCTCATGT
The DNA here is from genome assembly GCF_057546605.1 of Acidovorax sp. KPB24-03. NCBI lineage: Bacteria > Pseudomonadati > Pseudomonadota > Betaproteobacteria > Burkholderiales > Comamonadaceae > Acidovorax > Acidovorax sp. KPB24-03. Next base: position 71 of record NZ_BAAJYR010000253.1, read on the forward strand.
CGATGCGGATCAGGTGGTCTTCGCTGTCGAACAAAAAGCCCGCCAGCGCCTTGCACAGCTCGGTCTTGCCCACGCCCGTGGGGCCCAGGAACAGGAACGAGCCCGTGGGCCGGTTGGGGTCGGACAGGCCCGAGCGCGAGCGGCGGATGGCATTGGCCACCGCGGCAATGGCCTCGTCCTGGCCCACCACGCGCTCGTGCAGCTTGTCTTCCATCTGCAAGAGCTTGTCCTTCTCGCCCTGCATCATCTTGGCCACGGGGATGCCGGTGGCGCGGCTCACCACCTCCGCGATCTCCTCGGCGCCCACCTGGGTGCGCAGCAGGCGCGGGGCGCTGCCTGCGCCGTCCTTGCCGGCTTCCTTGGCCTGCGCTTCCTTGAGCTGCTTTTCCAGGTCGGGCAGCTTGCCGTACTGCAGCTCGGCCACCTTGTTGAAGTCGCCCTTGCGGGTGAACTCCTCGATCTGGAACTTGAGCTTGTCGATGGCCTCGCGCACGTGCGCGCTGCCTTGGGCCTGGGCCTTTTCGGACTGCCAGATCTCGTCGTAGTCGGCGATTTCCTTTTGCAGCCTGGCGATCTCTTCCTCGATCAGCGCGAAGCGCTTTTGCGAGGATTCGTCCTTCTCACGGCGCACGGCCTCGCGCTCGATCTGCAGCTGGATCAGCCGCCGGTCGAGGCGGTCCATGACCTCGGGCTTGGAGTCCATCTCGATCTTGATCTTGGACGCGGCCTCGTCGATGAGGTCGATGGCCTTGTCGGGCAGGAAGCGGTCGGTGATGTAGCGGTGCGACAGTTCGGCCGCGGCCACGATGGCCGGGTCGGTGATGTCCACGCCATGGTGCACCTCGTACTTTTCCTGCAGGCCGCGCAGGATGGCGATGGTGGCCTCGACCGTGGGCTCGCCCACGAGGATCTTCTGGAAGCGCCGCTCCAGGGCCGCATCCTTTTCGATGTACTTGCGGTATTCGTCGAGCGTGGTCGCGCCCACGCAGTGCAGCTCGCCGCGCGCCAGCGCCGGCTTGAGCATGTTGCCCGCATCCATGGCGCCTTCGCCCTTGCCGGCGCCGACCATGGTATGCAGCTCATCGATGAAGACGATGGTCTGGCCCTCGTCCTTGGCCAGCTCGTTCAGCACGCTCTTCAGGCGCTCCTCGAACTCACCGCGGTACTTGGCGCCGGCCAGCAGGGCCGCCATGTCCAGCGACAGCACGCGCTTGCCCTTGAGCGATTCCGGCACCTCGCCGGCCACGATGCGCTGGGCCAGGCCCTCCACGATGGCGGTCTTGCCCACGCCGGGCTCGCCGATCAGCACGGGGTTGTTCTTGGTGCGGCGCTGCAGCACCTGGATGGCGCGGCGGATCTCGTCGTCGCGGCCGATCACGGGGTCGAGCTTGCCGATGCGGGCGCGCTCGGTCAGGTCCAGGCAGTACTTGGCGAGGGCGCCGCGCTGGCCTTCGGCCTCGGCGCTGTCCACCTTCTGGCCGCCGCGCACGGCGTCGATGGCGGCCTCCAGGCTCTTGCGGGTCAGGCCGTTGTCCTTGGCGATCTGGGCGGCGTCACCCTTGCTGTCCACCAGCGCGAGCAGGAACAGCTCGCTGGCGATGAACTGGTCGCCGCGCTTGATGGCCTCCTTCTCGGTCGCCTGCAGCACGCGGCCCAGCTCGGGGCCGCCCTGCACCTGGTCCTGCCCGTGCACCTGGGGAAGGCGCTTGACCGCGGCCTCGGCCGCGGACAGCAGCCCCGGCACGTTGGCGCCGGCGCGCTGCAGCAGTGCCCGCGGACCGTCTTCCTGGCGCAGCATGGCGACCAGCATGTGCACGGGTTCGATGTAGGCGTTGTCGTTGCCCAGCGCCAGCGACTGCGCGTCGCTCAGGGCTTCCTGGAACTTGGTGGTGAATTTGTCGAGACGCATGGTTGAAATGTCCTCCGAATTGCAACGCAGTTGGGGGAGGTGGAGGCACATTTCAAGCGCGCGCCCCACAGCAGGCCATGCGCCAGATCAAATTCAGGCAGGCATCTCAAAAAAATGCCAAATGCTCACTTATCGATAGCAAAATGCCCTAGTGGAATATGCGGCGAAGGCCTTTTTACCCCAAACCCCCATCCGCATTGGGAAGGGCGGCGATGCCCCAGCGCGCCAGCGCGGCGTCGTCGCTCACCCGGGCGTCGACCCAGCGCGCGCCCTGGGGCGTGACCTCCTTCTTCCAGAACGGCGCCTGGGTCTTGAGGTAATCCATCAGGAACTCGCAGGCCTGAAAGCCCTGGCCCCGATGGGCCGAGGTCACCGCCACCAGCACGATCTGGTCCTGCGGCTGCAGCAGCCCCACGCGGTGCACCACCCGGGCGCCAAACAGCTCGAAGCGGCGCAGCGCCTCGTCCACCATGGCTTCGATGGACTTCTCGGTCATGCCGGGGTAATGCTCCAGCTCCATCGATGCGACGGCGTCGCCGGCATTGTGATCGCGCACGGTGCCCACGAAGCAGCACACCGCGCCCACCCGCGGATCGCCCGCGCGCAGGGCCGCCAGTTCGGCGGACACGTCGAAGTCGGCCACCTGGACGGCCACGCGGGGCGGGGCGATGGGGAGTGGAGCGGGAACAGGGTTCATGGCCGCTGCGAAAGGGGTCTGGCGCCGGTGCGGCTCATGGCGAGCGGTGCAGGCGCGGGGCGGAGAGCAGGCCGCGCTCTTCCTCGATGATCTGGTCGAGCTGGCGCCGTGCGGGGGACGCCGGCACGCGCGCCAGCATGGCCTGCAGCCGCACCACGTCGTTCACCGACGGCGCGACCTTCACCTGCGCGATGGCCGCCTGGGTGTTTCCGCCCTGGATGAGGGCGAAGACCTTGCCGACCCACTCGTCTTTGTCTCTCGAATTGCGTGCCATGCGGCGGTGTCCTTGTGCGTGCGTTCGCAAACCGCGATTGTCATGGAAACCGCCGGGCCGCTGGGGCCGGCCGGGAAAAGAGCGCCTTTGCTAAAGTGGCCGGCTTGCCAGGCATGCCGCCGCGCCCGCTTCTTGCGCCTTGCACCGCTGCCATTCCCCCTTCGCTCTCCTTTCCGCATGGCCACCCAGACCGTCACCACCGACCGCTACAAGCTCTTCCCGTCACCGCGCAACCAGCACCGCGTGGTGTTCGAGCACGAGGTCTTCCAGCCCCACCCCTACGCGCTGATCGACCTGCCCAGCTACGACCTGCGGGGCCGCTACAGCCTGTTCGCCGCCCACCGCCTGGCGGACGGCAAGATGGGCCAGCTCGCCACGTTCGAGCTGGCCGAGGATGCCGAGCGGTTCGCGCGCCTGTTCACGCCCGACTGAGCCGCATCCGCCATGCACGACGAGAACCAGATCCACGTCCCGCCCTCGTTCCTGGCGGTGTACAGCGATGCCCGCCAGCGCCTGTCCGAGCCGGTCGCCGTGGTCCGCGAGCGCTACGAGCTGTGCGAAGACCTGGCCAGCCATCTGGTGGAGCAGGCGCAGACGCTCTACCACGTGCAGGCCCCGTCGGAGGCCGAGATCCTGCTGCGCATCCACGCCGGGCTGGCCACGCCCGGCTCCGGCGTGGCGCCACCCGAGGCGCGCTGGATCACGCTGCGCCTGGCCGAACTGCTGAACTGGCGCTGCCCGGAACTGCCGCATCCTCCGGACGAGGCCCCGCAGGGCGGTGCCCCTGCGCCCTAGCCCCGCCACCCAGCGCGAGGGCACCGCCAGCGGCGCGACGGAGGGCCTGTACCGGCGCACCCTGGCTATACTGACCCCCATGCCTTCGCACACCCCCTCGCCTTCGCGGACCCTCCGGTCCGTGGCGGCGTGCGCAGGCAAAGCCAAAAAACCCCAGCTCATCTGACCGGAGCTGCGGTTCCGTCCGGATGAGCGACGGAACCGCACGGCAGGCACCCTCTCCCCTTTTTTCTTTTTGAACGCCTGCCGCTTTGCCGGTCGGCGCACGCATCCCTGGACGGCTCCCTCGGTCGTTGCCTGAAAGGATGTTCCCGTGCGTTCACATTCCACCCACTCCCATGCCACCACCCGCCCTGCCACCCCGCGGGCCCGTGGCGATTTCTCCGGCCTCTGGATTCCCCTGGTCACCCCGTTTCGCCACGGCGCCGTGGACCATGACGCCCTGAAGGCCCTCGTGCAGCGGCTGCGCGGCACGGGCATCGCGGGGTTCGTGGCCTGCGGCTCCACCGCCGAAGCCGGGGCGCTGGACACGCCGGAGCAGGACGCCGTGCTGGCCACGGTGCTCGCGCACGCGGGCGGCCTGCCGGTGGTGATGGGCGTGTCGGGCTGCCACATGGGCCAGGTGCTGGCACGGGTGCGCAATCTGGCCCCGCAGCCGCTGGCCGGGCTGCTGGTGCCGGCGCCGCATTCCATCCGGCCGTCGCAGGCCGGGCTGCAGCAGTGGTTCGGGGCGATCGCCGATGCCAGCGCGGTCCCGCTCATCGTCTACGACATTCCCTATCGCACCGGCGCCACGCTCGACCTGGCCACCTTGCGCGGCCTGGCGGCGCACCCGAATCTCCGCGCCGTGAAGGACTGCGGCGGCAGCCCAGCGAAGACGCAGGCGCTGATCGCAGACGGCGCGCTGCAAATGCTGGCGGGCGAGGACGCCCAGGCCTTCACCACCGTCGCGCTCGGGGGCGCCGGGGCCATCGCCGCGAGCGCTCACTGGCAGACGGCCGAATGGGTGGCCTGCCTCGACGCCGTCGCGGCCGGGGACCTGGTGCAGGCACGCGGGCTCTGGCAGGGGATCGTTCCGTGGGTGGAGCGTTTCTTCGCCGAGCCCAACCCCGCCCCCATCAAGGCCCTGCTGGCCGCGCGGGGCGAGATGGCGGACGAGTTGCGCGCGCCGATGACGTCGGCCTCGCCCGCACTGGTACAGCGGCTGCAAGAGGCCCTGGCGGCCCTGCCGCGCGGC
>NZ_BAAJYR010000254.1:0-4972 GCF_057546605.1 Acidovorax sp. KPB24-03
CCCGGGCGGGCACGGCCGTGTCGGTGCGCCTGCGCGCCCATGCGCCCAACAGCCTGGTGACGCTGGAGCGCCCCGCGCCCGTGCGGTCCGGCGCCGAGGTGCTGCCCGCTCGCCACCGGCTGACGCGCTGGGACTACGACGCGCGTCTGCAGGCTTTTTTGCCGCTGCCGCCCAGGGACCTCGGGAGCGCCGGAACGTAGCGCCGGCATGGCAAGATCCAGGCCGTTGCCGTCGACCTGAATTGCCCCGTGCTGATCAATTGCGTTGCCTACCAAAACGGTGCCAAGCTGGCCGATATCTCGGTCGACCACATCAGCGATTACGTCTCCCTGTCAGGCTGCTTCGTCTGGGTGGCCCTGGCCGATGCCACGCCGCAGGAGCTTGCAGAGATGCAGCAGGAGTTCGGCCTGCACGAACTCGCCGTGGAGGATGCCCAGCACGGCCACCAGCGCCCCAAGATCGAGGAATACGGCAACTCGCTGTTCGCCGTCCTGCACCTGGTCGAGCCCGACGCGGAGCAGGGCGGAATCAACGTGGGCGAGGTCGATGTCTTCGTCGGCAGCAACTACGTGCTGTCGGTGCGCAACCGCAGCAAGCTCGGGTTCCTGGGCGTGCGCGAGCGCTGCGAGCGCCAGCCGGAGCTGCTGCGCACCGGGTCGGGCTTCGTGCTGTACGCCCTGCTGGACGCGGTGGTGGACCGCTACTTTCCGGTGATCGACGCGCTGGAGGTGGAGCTCGAGCAGATCGAGCAGCAGATCTTCACCAAGGGCGCGCCGCACAACAACATCCAGCGCCTTTACGAACTCAAGCGCCGTGCCATGGTGCTCAAGCGGGCGGTGGCGCCGCTGATGGAAGGGGTGGGCAAGCTGCACGGCGGGCGTGTGCCCCAGGTGTGCATGGGCTCGCAGGATTACTTCCGGGACGTGCTCGACCACCTGAGCCGCATCAACGGCTCGATCGACGCCATGCGCGACACCATCGGCACTGCCATCCAGGTGAATCTCTCGATGGTGACGATCGAGGAGAACGAGATCACCAAGCGCCTGGCGGCCTGGGCCAGCATCTTCGCGGTCTGCACCGCGTTCGCCGGCATCTGGGGCATGAACTTCGAGGGCATGCCCGAGCTGAAGTGGACCTACGGCTACCCGGCGGCGCTGGTGCTCATCCTCAGCGTGTGCGGCTACCTGTACTACCGCTTCCGGCGGGCGGGCTGGCTCTGAACCGCGGGTCGGTGAACGCGTGCCGGCGGCGGCCGGCCGCCGGGCATCCGGTGGCGCACCGTGCCGTGCGCGCGGGTGTTGTCAAACGGATCGCTCCTGGGTCGCTGCCCATTGGTCAAATCGCGGCAAGATGGTACAAAAGCCGGGGAGGGAGAAATCTCTGGCGGCGACACGGCAACAAGAACCACGGCGTTCCTTCATGCAACACCTTTTCCTGACCCGCGCACTGTGCCGACTGGCACTGGCCTGGCTCTGCTGCGCTACTTTGACAGGGCACGCCCAGAGTCCCCCGGCCGCCAGCGCCGGCGGGCCGGGCGCATCGGCACCGGCCCCCACCCCTGCGCCGTTCATGCTGCGCGTGGTCGGCAGCCTGGGTGCCCTGTCGCAGTACACGCAGCGCGAGGCGCCGTTCTGGACGCAGGAGCTGGCCCGGCTCAGCAATGGCCGTTTTTCTTCCACCATCGTGCCCTTCGACCGCGCGGGCGTGCCGGGCATGGAGATGCTGCGCCTGGTCGAGCTGGGCGTGGTGCCCTTCGGCACCGTGCTGATGAGTTCCCTCACCGCGCAGTACCCGCAGTACACGGCGCCCGATCTGCCGGGCCTGAGTCCCGACATCGCCAGCCTGCGCACCACGGTCGCCGCGTTTCGACCCTATCTCCAGGCGTCGCTGCGCCAGGAGCGCAACATGGAGATGCTGGCCATCTACGTCTATCCGGCCCAGGTGATCTTCTGCAAGAACGCCATGACGGGCCTGGCCGACCTGTCCGGCCGGCGCATCCGCGTGGCCTCGGCCTCGCAGGCGGACTTCATCAGCGCGGTGGGCGGCATTCCGGTGCACACGGGCTTCGGCCAGATGGTGGCCAGCCTCAAGGCCGGCGACAGCGAATGCGCCGTGACCGGCACCATGTCGGGCAACACCCTGGGGCTGTACGAGGTGACCCAGTACGTCTATCCCATGCCGCTCACCTGGGGCCTGTCGATCTTCGGGGCCAACCGCGACGTTTGGAACTCGCTGCCCCCCGACCTGCGCACCCTGCTGCAGCGCGAGGTGCCCCGGCTGGAGGCCGCCATCTGGGCCGATGCCGAGCGCGAGACGACCGAGGGGCTCGCGTGCAACACGGGCCGGCCCACCTGCGTGAAGGGCGCCAAGGGTTCCATGGTGGTGGTGCCGGTGTCGGCGGCCGACGATGCGCGGCGCGTGGAGATCCTGCGCACCACCGTGCTGGCGAACTGGCAGCGGCGCTGCGGCCCCGCCTGCGTGGATCTCTGGAACCGTACGGTCGGCCCCGCGCGCGGCATCGCCGCCCCACGGGCCCCGTGATGTCCTCCATTTCCAGGCGCATCCGCATCGCCGTGGGCGGCGTCGTGGCCTTGTTCCTGCTGGCCCTGACGGGGGCGGCGGCATGGCTGGTATGGAGCACGCGGCACTCGGCGCTGGCCGAGAGCGAGGCGCAGGTCACGCGCTTTGCCACCGGCGCCGAGGCCGCGGTCAACCGGTCGCTGCTCGGCCTGGATGTGCTGCTGGCCAGCACCGCCGACCTCATGGCGATGCGCGAGCAGGTGCACGAATCCCGCGATCCCGGCGCGGTGAGCCAACTGCTGCGCGCGGCCGCCCGCCAGAACCTCATGGTGCGCTACGTGGCCCTGCTGGATGGGCAGCGCAAGGTGGTCGCCTCGTCGGATGCGGCCGGCGCCCGCGTGGGAATGGAGCTGCCCTCGGGCTTCTTCGAGGAGGTCATGGGCCAGCCCGTGCCCACGCTGGCGATCAGCGTGCCGACCATCAGCTTCGCCAGTTCCGAGCGCGTGGTGTACGTGGCCCGCCACGTGCGCTCACTGGGCGGAGAGCGCCTGATCGCCGTGGCCCAGGTGCCCACCAGCATGCTGGTGTCGGTGCTCACGCAGGCGGTGGACATTGCCGGGCTGGAGGTCACGCTGGAGCGCGGGCAGGGGCAGATGCTGCTGGGGTTCTCGGGCCGGGGCGATGCGCGCCACCGCGCGCGGGTGCATCCGCTGAGCGAGGTCGGCGTGCCCATCAGCGCCTGGGGCCAGGGCGCCCGCATCACCGGCGTGTCGTCGCTGGTGGTCGCGCGGCCCATCCTGTATCCGGATTTCTGGATCTCGGCCAGCCTGCCCGAGGCGGCGGCGTTGTCGTCCTGGCGCAGCGAGCGCACGGCCATTTTGCTCGTGGCGCTGTTCTTCGGCGTGACCGTGGCTGCTGCGGGGCTGTTCACCATCGCCTACCTCACGCGCATGAACCGCGCGCGCCTGGCGCTGGCCAGTTCCAAGGCCACGCTCGACCAGGCGCTGGGCTCCATGGTCACCGGCTTCGTGCTGCTGGGCCGCAACCTGGAGGTGCTGCAATGGAACCGCCGCTTCGAGGACATGTTTCCCTGGCTGCGCGGCGTGATGACCGAGGGCCTGCCGTTTCGCGCGCTGCTGGAGGCGACGGTGCTGCACCACCTGCCCGAGGCCACCGAGCGGCAAAGGCGCGAATGGGTGGACCAGCGCCTGGCGCTGCAGCGCCACCCGGAGGGCACGCATGAGCAGATGCTGCCCAACGGGCACTTCATCCAGATCACCGAGCGCGCCACGCCCGAGGGCGGCCTGATGATTTCCTACCACGACGTGACCGACCTGCGCCTGGCCAGCGCCGAGATCGAGAACCTCGCCTTCTACGACTTGCTGACCGGCCTGCCCAACCGGCGCCTGCTGCTGGACCGGCTCAACCAGGCCGCCGCCACGGCGGCGCGCTCGCGCGAACTGGGGGCGCTGCTGTTCCTCGACCTGGACCATTTCAAGACCCTCAACGACACGCAGGGCCACGAAGTGGGCGACCTGCTGCTGCAGCAGGTGGCGGTGCGCCTGAAGGACTGCGTGCGCACCACCGACACCGTGGCGCGGCTGGGCGGCGACGAGTTCGTGGTCATGCTGTGCGACCTGGCGCGCGACCCGCAGGAGGCCGCCACGCTGGCGCGGCGCATCGGCGAGAAGATCCTGCTGGCGCTCAGCAAGCCCTACCAGCTGCGGGCGCAGACGCACCACAGCAATTGCAGCATCGGCGCTACCGTGTTCGGCGACTCGCGGCAGTCGGCGGCCGAGCTGCTCAAGCAGGCCGACATCGCCATGCACCAGGTCAAGGCCCGGCGCGGCCACGGCCTGTGCTTTTTCGATCCGCAGATGCAGGTGGTCATCACCCAGCGCGCGCAGCTCGAAGTGGACCTGCAGGTCGCCATCCAGCAGGGCCAGTTCGTGCTGCACTACCAGCCGCAGTTCACCTTGCCCGGCACCATGGTGGGCGTGGAGGCGCTGCTGCGCTGGCAGCACCCCGAGCGCGGCCTGATGGCCCCCGGCCACTTCATCGCGGTGGCCGAGGAGAGCGAGTTGATCGTGCCCATCGGCATGTGGGTGCTGCGCACGGCCTGCGAGCAGCTGGCCGAATGGCAGCGCGATCCGCGCCTGCGCAACGTGCACGTGTCGGTGAACGTGAGCGCACGGCAGTTCCGCCACCCCGACTTCGTGGCGGGCGTGGTCGAGGTGATCCAGGAGACCGGCATCCGCCCGCACCTGCTGGAGCTGGAACTGACCGAGTCGCTGGTGCTGGACAACGTGGAAGACTCGGTCGCCAAGATGCACCTGCTGCGCACCAAGGGCGTGCGCTTTTCGGTGGACGATTTCGGCACCGGCTATTCGTCGCTGGCCTACCTCACGCGGCTGCCGCTGCACCAGCTCAAGATCGACCAGTCGTTCGTGCG
>NZ_BAAJYR010000255.1:0-4968 GCF_057546605.1 Acidovorax sp. KPB24-03
CTGGGCGACAGCAGCCTGCTGGACCGATCGCCCCGGTCGCTGGCCGATGCCTGGGGCCGCGTGCGCGCGCAGCTGCACCCGGGCACGCCGCTGTTTCGCCATGCCACGCGCCTGTCGCTGGCGCTCGCGGCCGGCTGCATCGCCATGCAGCTCATCGACCCCGTGCACGGCTACTGGATTCCGCTGGCCACGCTGTTCGTGTGCCAACCCACCTACGGCGCCACCGTCACGCGCGTGTCGCAGCGCGTCGCCGGCACCGCCATCGGCCTGGTGGTCGGCTGGGCGCTGCTCAAGCTCTTTCCCAGCCCGCCGCTGCAGGCGCTCTTCGCCGTGGCGGCGGGCGTGCTGTTCTTCGTCACCCGCACCACGCGTTACCTCACGGCCACCGCCGCCATCACGCTGCTGGTGCTCATGTGCTTCAACCAGGCCACCGGCGAGGCCCACGCGCTGATCCTGCCGCGCCTGCTCGACACCCTGATCGGCAGCGCCATCGCCACCGCCGCCATGATGGTCGTGCTGCCCGACTGGCAGGGCCGGCGACTGGCCGCCGTGGCCGCGCAGGCCCTGCAGGCCAACGGGCAGTACCTGCGCGAGATCATGTCGCAGTACGCCACCGGCAAGGACGACGACCTCGATTACCGACTGGCCCGCCGCACCGCCCACAACGCCGACGCCGCCTTCTCCACCGCCCTGTCGCACATGCTGCGCGAGCCCCGCCACGTGCGCTCGCATTCGCAGGCCGGCATGCGCATGCTGGTGCTGTCGCACACCCTGCTCAACTACCTCTCGGCGCTGGGCGCGCACCGCGGCCAACTCGCCGAAGGCGTGGACGATCCACTGGTACAGGAGGGCGCCCGCTACGCCGTCGAGCGCCTCGAAGCCGTCGCCCGCGCGCTGCGCACCCGCGAGGCCCTGGAGGGTGACGCAGCCCACGGCGAAACGCTGGCCACCGCGCTGGAACAGGCCGCCGATGCCGCACCGGACACCCTGCGGCTGGTGCAGACGCAACTGGCCCTGGTGTGCCGGCAACTGGCCCTGCTGCAGGCCCTGGCCACGCAGCTGGCGGCGCGCGCTCCGGTGGCGCCGGCATAGAGGCACGGCACGCCCCGCCTGGCAAAACCGTGCCCCATGGGGTTCGAAACCGGTCACCGAAAGCCCTGGTGAAAGTGATTTGCTTTTGGGTTACGTAGCGTAACCAGAAAACCGTTTGGCATCGCGCCGAGCGCCTTCTTTGCTCCGAGAATCCGCAGTTCCAAAAAAACAGGCGATCACGGACGAGGGAGGTTGCATGAAGGACATGGTCAAGATAGACCAGGGGCGGCTGCGTGCGCAACTGGAGAAAAAGCTGCCGCCGAAGGTGCGGCTGTTTCAGCTCAACGATATTCCTGGCGTGATGCGCTCGCGCATGGGGTGGCCGGTGGCGGCGGCATTGATGGAGCGGTGGTTTCGCGGGGCGGCTTTTGAGATGCCAGAACTGATGAAGCGTGGACGCGACCCCTTTGAGCTGTCCCAGTTGGGCTCCTTGCGCCTGGATGAGAGTAACGTCACCATGAATTGGGCTCTCGGCTTTGCACGGGTTCGCGCTGCGATGGTGAAGCTTCAGAAAGAATGGGCAACGCCGTCGGCATTGCTCTTACTGAAAAAGCGCATCAATGACCAAACGGCAGGGGCCTCTCAGCCATCGAGGTTTGGCAACCTGGCGCAGCCTGCCAAAGTCATTGATGGCACGTGCCAAACCAACTATGTGCACTGTGGCCAACTCAGTGATCCGCTGGATGATTTCTATGGAGCCATGGGAGAAGCCACGCTCAAGATCGCGGTGTCAGGACTTGTCGCAAAGAATAGCTTCGGAAAACCACTGTCGTTATCGATGAATTGGGTTTCTACCTTCGCGATAGCTATGAATTCAACGATGGTGAAACCCCTTTTCTTTCACAGCCTCTCGGCTTTTGGGGATTTCAAGGAGTGAGTCGTGTGAACGTAGGCCGAGGCATCCCCATCTCTGATCAATGGGTGAATCAAGAGGCGTCCAAGATCCATGGAGATGTTTACTTTGTGCAGAACGAAGATTTCCGCCGGTGGCGCATTCAACATGGCCGAGGTGCAGACTTCGTTGTGCTCTCAGACGTGCACCGTGTTCGCCTTCCGTTTCCCATCAAATTGGATTGGCAATGAAGCTGAATGATTTCAGGAAAATCCCATGCATCGTCTGGTGCTTGGCATTGAATGCACTTGTTTTTCTGGCTTGGTACGCTGCGACGCCCACTTTTTTTTGACAGTGAAAACAGCCCTCAGCGCGTCTATCGCCTTGAGTTTCACAAAGCGTCTCTCGTTCAGCGCATCATTCATCACGACTACAAGATGCCCTACGTGGTGCGTTTGTACCGCGTGAATTCCAAAACACTCCTGGGTGAAAGTCAGGTCGTCGATCTTTGGATGAATGGAGAAATCCATTGGTGGTTGAGTCCGCCCAACAATGCGGTACAGGTCGGCAATGACGTGGCTTTCGAGAACATTCCTCCAGAATGCTCCGATCCATCGCCCCCTCCGGCCTGCGACGCAAAGCATTGATGAATGCTCTGCCCGCCCTGATGGATGGCCTCTTACCTCACCCAGGCCGCCGCGCCGTCAACGCCCAGACCCCCGCTGCCGCCAGCAGCGAGCCGCCCGCGACATGGAAGCGCCGCTGTGCCCGTGGCGATGCGAGCAGCTTGCGCGCGCTGCCAGCGAACACGGCATACAGCGTCGCATTGGTGGCGGCCAGCACCACGAAGGTGACGCCCAGTATTCCCATTTGCTGCGTCGCGCTGGCGGCGGGGCTGAGGAACTGGGGCAGGAAGGCCACGAAGAAAACGATGCCCTTCGGGTTCAACGCGGTCACCAGGTAGGTGTTCAGGAACAGGCGCCAGCGCGATGCCGGAGCGGCGGGTGCAGCGATTTCGGTGGCGGAGATTCCGGCGCGCATCAGGCGGATGCCCAGATACAGCAGGTACAGCCCGCCGGCCCACTTCACCGCGGTGAACCAGAAGGCGGAGGTTTCCAGCAGCGCGCCCAGGCCCAGCAGCGACACCACCAGCGCGGTCGAATCGCCCAGCGCCACGGCCAGCACCAGCGGCACGTTCGCGCGGCGGCCGTGCGACATCGAGTAGCTGATCACGGTGAGGATGGTCGGGCCGGGGATGACCAGCATCACGGCCGAGGCCGCGACGAAGGCGAGCCAGAGTTCGATGGGCATGGTTTTTTGCTCCTGTAGGCTGGCGTGCGACACGCCTGCGGGGGAAGGCATCGATCGATGGGTCCGAGCGATGCGTGGATGTGCCGATGGCGCCATGCACACCGGCGCCCCCATCATGGAGATTCAGGCGGGCGGACGCAACCCCGGCGACAGGCGAATGGCCTGATCGAAGACGGGCCCCGCCCGGCTGCGGTGCTTGGGCCTTGGCCGGGCGCGTCAGACCTTCCTTCCCTTCAATCCCCCAGCAGTTCCCCCACCGCCCGCAGATCCTCCACCCGGTCGCAGATCGCCTTCACGGCCATCATCACCGGAATGCCCAGCAGCAGGCCCCACAGCCCCCACAGCCAGCCCCACACCAGCACGCTGACGAACACAGCCACGGGGCTCATGCGGCTGGTCTTGCTGGTGAGCCAGGGGGTGAGCAGATTGCCCACCAGGGTGTGGATGACCAGCGATGCGCCGCCGATGGCCAGCGCCATGTCCACGGTGCCGAACTGCAGGAAGGCGACCAGCGCCGAGGCGCCCGTCACCACCACCGAGCCGATGTAGGGCGCGAGGTTGAGCACCCCGGCCACCACGCCCCAGACGGCGGGGTTTTCCAGCCCGAGCAGGGCGTACACCGCGCCGGTGGCCACGCCCACCAGCACGCTGGTGAGCAGCTGCACCAGCAGGTAGCGCTGGATCTGGCCGGTGATGTCGTCCAGCACCGCCATGGTCACCTTGCGCCGCTCCAGGCTGTGGCCGGCGATGCGCATGAGTTTGCGCCGGAACAGGTTGCCCGATGCGAGCGCGAAGAAGGTCAGGAAGATCACCACGGTGAGCTGGCCGGCGGCAGACGCCAGGCCCATGGTGCCGCTCCACACATAGTCGCGGATGTTGAAGGGCGCGCGCTCGATCACCACGCGCTGCACGCCGCGGCGCGTCTGCGGCGGAATGCTTTCGGTGGCGGCCTGCTCGATCTGCGTGGCGGCCTTCTGCATGGTGTCCAGCGGGCTGGGTCCGCCCACGCGCTGGCGCATGGCATCGCGCACCTTGCGCGCGGCCACGGGCACCGAATCCACCAGCTCGGCCGCGCCGTCGCTGAGCGACCAGGCCGCGCCGCCCAGGCTGCCGACGATGCCCATCAGCAGCACCCCGGCCCCGAGCCAGCGCGGGATGTGCCAGCGGTGCAGGGCGGTGACCGCCGGGTGCAGCGCGGTGGTGAGCAGCACGCTCAGCATGAGGGGAATGAACACGGCGCTGGCCCAGTGCAGCAGTGCGACGGTGGCGAACAGGGCCAGCAGCGCGAGCGACATGTTGCGCACGTCGATCGGCATGTTCAGCATGAAGCCCGGCGCTCCAGGCAGGGCTGCGGCGGTAGCGGCAGCGGCCGCCGAGGGGCCGGTGGGCGACGGGGAAGGGGATGGTTCGGGGCGCGGTGATGCGGGCGAGGCCGGCAGCGCGGCGGGTGCGGAAGGGGCCGTGGAGGCGGGTGGGTTGGCCGATCCCTCCGAGGCCCCGGCGCCAGGGGTTCGGGCGGCACATCGTCGCCGGGCTCGGGCGCGGCGGTGGGTGCGGATGCGGGGTTGGAGGCGGAGATGTCGGAGTGGTCGGGCGGGTCGCCGGCCGGAAGCTGCCCTGTCGTCGCGGAGGTGGGTGGAAGTTGGCGCGCAGGGGCGGCGTGGGGGGCAGGGGGCGCGGGCGGGCGGACATGCGCGGATTTTGCGCAACGCCGCTCGAACGCCGCGTAGGCG
>NZ_BAAJYR010000256.1:0-4947 GCF_057546605.1 Acidovorax sp. KPB24-03
GGCACGCCGACGGATGCCCAGGCCGACGCGGGCCAGGCCGGCGGCCACTTTCTGGTGTTCGAGGCCGATGCGCTCTATGCCTCGCCGGTGGACAGCGTGGTCGGCGTGGTCGAGCTGCCGCAGCCCACCATCGACGAGCTGGTGCGCGGCCGGACCGCCGTGATGCCGTGGCGCGGCAAGACGCTCAAGGTGGTCAGCCTGCCCTCGCTCAACGGCCGGCCCGGCGCCGAGCCGCCGCGCATGGCCATCCTGCTGCAGCCCGACCCGGCCGAGCACGCCACCGTGGGCATCGCCATTGCCCGGCTGTGCGACTGGCTGCCGGCCCATCGCGCCGATGTGCGCGAAATGCGGCTCGGCTCGGTGGGCGAGTTCCGCATGGTCACGCACCAGCACGAGGGCGCCAGCGCCAGCATGGTCGTGGTCGACCTGGGCCAGTTGGCCTACCTGCTCGGCTGACGCCCCCAACCCTTCTCCCCAAGGACCTCCCATGACCCCAGCCAGGCCCCCCGAGAACGAAGCGCAGCGCCTGCGGGCGCTGCAGGCGCTGATGCTGCTCGATACGCCCCCGGAGGAGCGCTTCGACCGATTCGTGCGGTTCGCGGCCGAACAGCTGGACGCCCCGATCGCCCTGATGAGCCTCATCGACGGCCAGCGGCAATGGTTCAAGTCGCGCGTCGGGCTCGACGTGCCGCAGACCAGCCGCGACGTGTCGTTCTGCGCCCACGCCATCCTGCAGCCGGACCTGTTCGTGGTGGAGGATGCGAAGCTCGACGCGCGCTTTGCCGACAATCCCATGGTGACCCAGGCCCCGAACATCCGCTTCTACGCCGGCGCCCCGCTGTGCGCGCCGACCGGCGAGCGCCTTGGTACGCTCTGCATCATCGACACCAAGCCCCGCAGCCTCACCGCCACCGAGCGGGCCGTGCTGCGGGCGCTGGGCACCCTGGCCAACGAAACCATTGCCGGCAAAGACCAAGACGCATGACCCGTCCTCCCCCCCTGCCCCTCCTCTTGCTGGTGGAGCCGCAATTCGTGCTGCGCCGCACGATCGTCTCGGTGGCGCGTGACCTCGGCCTGGTGGACTTTCACGAAGCCACCAGCGTGGCGCGGGCCCTGCCCATGCTGGCGTCCCAGCCCTTTTTCGGCCTGGTGCTCGATTGCGACGATGCCGCCGCCTCCACCGACCTGCTGGCGCGACTGCGCGGCGGAGCGTTCGCCTGCGCGGCCGACGTGCCGGTGCTGGCCATGTCCTCGCTGCCCGACCCGGAACGCGATGCCTGGCGCGCCGCCATCGGCGTCACGGGCACGCTGCGCAAGCCCTTCAAGATCGGGGCACTGCTCGAATCGGTGCAAACCATGGCGGGGCGCAGGCCATGACCGCGCGGCCCCCCTGCGTGGTGGTGCGCGCGTCCCGGGCAGGCACCGGCGCCGCGCCCACCTTCATCGACCCGCTGGGAGACTGCCGCCCGTGCCACCGCTGAGTTCGATCCCCCGCCCCGAAGACACAGACCAGGCGCTCGAACGGGAACGCCAACGCATCTGCGCCCTGCAGACCACCGGCCTGCTGGAGACGCCGGACAGCGACGGCTTCGACCGCATCACGCGGCTGGCAAGCGCCCTGTTCGGTGCCCCCATCGCGCTGGTGACGCTGGTGGACATCGAGCGCCAATGGCACAAGTCGCGCGTGGGCCTTGACACGCGCGAGCTGCCACGCTCGGTGGCCTTTTGCCACCACACCATCCAGTCCGCCGACGTCATGGTGGTCGAGGACACCCTGCTGGACGAACGCTTCGTCCACAACCCGCTGGTGACCGGCGAGCTGGGCGTGCGCTTTTATGCGGGCGCCCCGCTGGTGCTGCCCGGCGGCCAGGCGCTGGGCGCGCTCTGCATCCTGGACCAGCACCCGCGCACCTTCGATGCCGCGCAGTGCCGGCAGCTCCAGGACCTGGCTGCGCTCGCCATGAACGAGATCGCACTGCAGCGCACGGCCGGGCGCATCAACGAGATCACCAGCCTGTACAACCGGGCCCAGCTCGTGCAGGACCTGATGAGCCAGTGCACCCAGACGCCGGGCGAGACGCGCACGCTCGTGCTGCTGGACGTGATCCGCGACCGCGACCTGCAGCAGGCCGTGCGCGCCATCGGCATCGCCCCGCTGGAGGCCGGCCTGCGCGACGTAGCGCTGCACCTGGCCCAGGCCCTGGGCCCGGGGGTGCAGCTGTACCACGCATCCGAAACCCGGTTTGCCTACCTACTCCCCGAGGACGGCGCGCAGCCGCAGGAGCAGGAGCAAGCCGTGCTGCGGGTGCAGCGCCACCTGCAGGAAGCGTTCCGCATCAGCCGCGTCGTGCTGGAGCTGTACCTGGTGGCGGGCCTGGCGCGCTTCACGCTCGACGCCGAATCCGCGGGCGACGTGCTGCGCCGCGCGACCTCGGCCCTGCACCAGGCGGACGAGCTGAACCGCGCCTTGGTCTGGTATGCCCCCGAGTCCGACACCGCCCACCGCCGCGCCTTCGCGCTGCTGCGCGGCCTGACGCAAGGCCTGGCGGAGGGCGAGTTCCGCCTGGTGTACCAGCCCCAGTTCGAGGTGCGCCAGCAGCGCTTTTCCGGCGTGGAGGCGCTGATCCGCTGGCGCCACCCGCGCCACGGCAATGTCTCGCCCGCCGAGTTCATCGAGCAGGTGGAGCAGACGGCGCTGATCCATCTGCTCACCGAATGGGTGCTGCACACGTCACTGGCCCAGCTGGCGGAATGGAACCGCCAGGGCCTGCAGCTGACCATGGCGATCAACGTGTCCGCCCGCAACCTGGAGCATCCGGACTTCGCCCTGGTGCTGCGCAATGCCATCGCGCTGCACGGCGTGGCGGCGCAGCAGCTGCACATCGAATGCACCGAGAACGTCGCCCTGACCGGCCGGGCCACGCAGCGCGTGCTGGAGGAGATCCGCGCCATGGGCCTGAAGGTGTCGCTGGACGACTTCGGCATCGGCTACTGCAACCTGTCGTGCCTGCGCGGACTGCCGGCGGAAATGCTCAAGCTCGACCAGTCGCTCGTGATGCCCATCGCCCACGACATGCAGGCCTGGACGCTGCTGCGCACCATCATCTCGCTGGGCCAGCGCCTGGGCTACCAGCTCGTGGCCGAAGGCGTGGAAACCCAGGAGATCCTGGACATGGTCTCCGAGGCGGGCTGCGACCTGGTGCAGGGCTACTTCCTGGCCTACCCCATGGAGGCCGGCGAGGTCGCGCCCTTCTTCGCCGCGCGGGCGGCGGCGGCACCGGGAAAGCTTTTCACGGCCGACGCGAAAGAACTTCACGCGAGCGCGGCCGCGCAGCCACCCGTTTGGCGGCTGGATTGACGTAGAGTGCCCCTTCAGCGGTGCCCGCCGGGGCCCCGCGGCACCCCATGACGATCGCCAACGCCCCTTCCCCCTCACCGTCCCCCGCCGCCGCCATCCGCGCGCGGCTGATCCCCGCGCTGCAGGCCGTGCTGCCCGCGCATGCGCTGCTGTGGCAGGCCGAGGACACCACGCCCTACGAATGTGACGGGCTCACCGCCTACCGCCAGCGCCCGCTGGCCGTGGCCCTGCCCGAGACCGAGGAGCAGGTGCAGGGCGTGCTGCGCGCCTGCCATGCGCTGTCGGTGCCCGTGGTGGCGCGCGGGGCCGGCACCGGGCTGTCGGGCGGGGCCATGCCGCACGCCCTCGGGGTGACGCTGTCGCTCGCCAAGTTCAACCGCATCCTGCGCATGGACCCGGTGTCGCGCACCGCCGTCGTGCAGTGCGGCGTGCGCAACCTGGCCATCAGCGAGGCCGCTGCGCCCCACGGGCTGTACTACGCGCCCGACCCGAGCAGCCAGATCGCCTGCACCATCGGCGGCAACATCGCCGAGAACTCCGGCGGCGTGCACTGCCTGAAGTACGGCCTCACGGTGCACAACGTGCTGCGCGTGCGCGGCTTCACCATGGAGGGCGATCCCGTCACCTTCGGCAGCGAAGCGCTGGATGCGCCCGGCTACGACCTGCTGGCCGCGGTGATCGGCAGCGAGGGCATGCTGGCCGTGGCCACCGAGGTCACGGTGCGCCTCATCCCCAAGCCGCAGCTGGCGCGCTGCATCATGGCCAGCTTCGACGACGTGCGCCGGGCCGGCGATGCGGTGGCGGCCATCATCGCGGCCGGCATCATTCCGGCGGGCCTCGAAATGATGGACAAGCCCATGACCGCCGCGGTGGAGGACTTCGTCTGCGCCGGCTACGACCTCACCGCCGAGGCCATCCTGCTGTGCGAGAGCGACGGCACGCCCGAGGAGGTCCAGGAGGAGATCGGCCGCATGAGCGAGGTGCTGCGTGCGGCCGGCGCCACCGCCCTGACCGTGAGCCAGGACGAGGCCGAACGCCTGCGCTTTTGGAGCGGCCGCAAGAACGCCTTTCCGGCCAGCGGCCGCATCAGCCCCGACTACATGTGCATGGACTCGACCATCCCGCGCAAGCGGCTGGCCGACATCCTGCTGGCCATTGCCGCGATGGAAAAGAAATACGGGCTGCGCTGCGCCAACGTGTTCCACGCGGGCGACGGCAACCTGCACCCGCTGATCCTGTTCGATGCCAACGACCCCGACCAGCTGCACCGCTGCGAGCTGTTCGGCGCCGACATCCTGGAGACCAGCGTGGCCATGGGCGGCACGGTGACGGGCGAGCACGGCGTGGGGGTGGAAAAGCTCAACTCCATGTGCACCCAGTTCACCACCGAGGAGAACGCGCAGATGTTCGCGCTCAAGGCCGCCTTCGACCCGGCGGGCCTGCTCAACCCGGGCAAGGTGATCCCCACGCTCAACCGCTGCGCGGAGTACGGAAAGATGCTGGTGCGCGGCGGCCGGATCGCCCACCCGGACCTGCCACGGTTCTGAGCGGCGCGCGGCCGGGGTGCCGGCGCGGCCCGGTGGCGCAGC
>NZ_BAAJYR010000257.1:0-4945 GCF_057546605.1 Acidovorax sp. KPB24-03
GCGACGTGGCGCGGATGAATGCGATCCTTGCCGAGGCGGCACAGGTGCATCGCGTGGATGTGTTGATGAGCAAGGACTATTTTTCTTATTACCGGGATGAGTAAAAAGCCGTGAGGCTGACTGTCAAATAAGGCAAAACAGGCTGGTTGGGGTCATCTGTTCAGCAAACGTGGACGCATTTCACATCCCTCGGGAGTTCACCGATCTGCTTTGGCGTTGCGCGCACTCAGCAGACAAGCCGCCAAGTCACGCACGATGCGTGACTTGGGAAGATCCGGCCGAAAGATCAGCAAGGTTCGAAAGTGCAGCGCTGCAGAGAATGGGCGAAACACCACGCCCCGGGCCGCATAGCCGTCTGTGGCGTAGGGGTTGACCAGCCCCACGCCCAGCCCTTCCATCGCCAGCGCGCACACGGTGGATGAATTGGGGGTCTCTGCCACCACCTTGGGCCCGACGTCGCCTGCCTCCAGAATTCGCGTCAGTTTTCTGCGCACAGTGTCCTCCGGCGAGAGCGCGATGAAGGCCTCCTCGTGAAGGTCCTCCGGCTTGACCACCTTGCGCGCGCACAGCCTGTGCCCCTCGGGCATGGCACAGACTGCTTTGGGCGTGGCGAACAACTGGTGCTCCAGTCCCGCAACATCGATTTCGTCAGCCGCCAGACCGACCTCAAAACGGCTGCTCACCACCAGCTCGCGCACGGTGGCTGAGCTGGCCACCTGCAAGGTGACGGCAATCGACGGGTGCTTTTGCCGAAACAGGCGCAGCGCATGGGGCACCAGGGTCGATCCCATCGCCGCCAGGCTGGCAATGCGGATGTCGCCCGTCCCAAAGTCCCGAATACGCGCTGCACTGATCCGCAGTCTGTCCAGGCCCTGGAACGTGGTCTCCACATCACGAAAGAAGAGATGGCCTTCGGCGGTGGGCACCAACCGACCACGGACCCGGTCGAACAGCGCGAACCCGGTGGTCTTCTCCAGCTCCAGAATGCTGCGGCTGATGGCCGGTTGGCTGATCTGCAGCAGGTCTGCAGCGCGGGACGCAGAGCCCGTCACCATCACCGCGCGAAAGGCTTCGATCTGACGAAAGTTCATTCACCACCTATCAGCTTTGTGCATAGACCCCATCGGTCGCATCATTGATTGTTATCGATCTGGATTCTAAAGTCCTCTCATTCGCCGGCCTACGGACCACGCGCACTGCCCGCTGGTGCTGATGGGTCGGCCCACCAACATTGAAAGGACCACAGCCATGGATCGCAGATCGTTGTTGCAAAAGGGGGGTGCTGCCAGCGCAGCGATGTTGCTGCCCGGTGCTTCGCTGTGGGCGCAGGCGCCATACCCCGACAGGCCCATCAAACTGATCGTCCCCTGGTCTGCGGGCGGCAGCACCGATGTGCTGGCCCGTGCAGTCGGCCAGAGCATGGCCGATGGGCTGGGCAAACCGGTGGTGATCGACAACCGTCCCGGCGCTGCAGGCCGCCTGGGTGTGGACGCGATGGTGAAGTCGGCGGCGGACGGGTACACGGTCGCCATCATCGAACTGGCGCACGCGATTGCACCGTCGATTTATCAGAAGATGCCCTACGACATCATGAACGACTCGGCGGCGATATCCACCCTCGGAGTCTCTCCCTTGGTCCTTTTCGTGGATGCGCAGAAGTACCAGGCTGGGCAGCACCAGAAATTTGTGGCCGATGCGAAAAAGGCGGCAGAGCCTCTGAGCATCGCCACCAGCGGCACGGGCAGCATCAGCCATCTGGCGGCGGGTCTGTACGCCAAAGAGGCCAAGCTGGAATTGCAGATGATTCCGTACAAAGGCTCAGCGCCCGCATTGACCGATGTGGCGGCGGGTGTTCTGAGCGGTCACTTTTGCACCTTGGCAAGCGCGAGCAGCCTGTTCAGTGCCGGAAAAATCGTGCCCCTGATGGTGACGGGCAATCGGCGCGTGCCACAGCTTGCGAATGTGCCCTCTGCCAGCGAGCTGGGGCTGAACACCATGGACTTTGGACAGTGGTGGGCGTTGGTGGCGCCGGTCAAAGTGCCCAAGCCCATCATCACCGCGCTGCACAAGGCGACGGCCACTGCGCTGGCGGACAGGCAGGTGCAGTCCCGGATTTCCAGCCTTGCCATCCAGCTGGGCAGTTGCTCTCCCGATGAGGCCCAGGCCTTCATACGCGCCGAAGCCATCAAATGGGCCAAGGTGGTCAACAGCCTGGGCATCAAGCCGGAATAAGCAGCGAGCAAGAGCCATCCGCATGACCCCACAAGCCCACGTTTCTCCCGAAGCGCCCAACGACCAGTTTCGCAGCCTGTCACCCGCCGTCTGGCGCGCCTCCACCGTCCTGTTCGACACCGTCGCAGACTTCACTTCCCGCAAAGACCGCCTGTTTGACGGCTACACCTACGGCGTCACTGGCACCCCCACCACGCGCGCGCTGGAAGAAAGGGTGGCGGCGCTGGAAGGAGCCCACCATTGTGTCGCCGTCCCTTCCGGGCAAGCGGCGCTGTGTTTGATCGCCCTTTCCCTGCTCGAGGCGGGAGACCATGTGCTCATCGCAGACTCCGCCTATGGTCCACTGCGCACCTTCGCCCGCGACTACCTGCAGCGCTTTGGCATAGAACACGACACATTCGATCCCTTGGCCGGGGCCGACCTTGCGAGCTTGCTGCGCCCCCAAACCAAGCTGGTGTTTCTCGAATCCCCAGGCTCTATCACGATGGAGATGCAGGACATTCCGGCCATCGTGGAGGTGACCCGGACAGCCGGCGTGCGCACGGTGCTCGACAACAGCTGGGCCTCACCCCTCGGGTTTCGCGGCATTCCAGCGGGCGTGGACATCGTGGTGGAAGCTGCATCCAAACTTTTGAGCGGTCACTCCGATCTGCTCCTCGGCACCATCGCAACGGACAGCCGATCGCTGTACGAGGCGTTTCGGACCACGCAGAGTGTTCTGGGGCAGGCGGTGAGTGCCGAAGACTGTTTCCTCGCCCTGCGGGGCATGGACACGCTGGAAGTGCGCTATTCCCACCAGTGCGCCAGTGCGCTGGCCGTGGCCTCGGCGCTCACCAGCCATGACGCGGTGACAGAGGTCCTCTTTCCGCCGCGCCCCGGAGACCGTAGCCACACGCGCTGGGCAGCTTCGTTCACCGGTGGTGGATGCGTGCTGTCTTTTGTTCCGCACTTCCACGGTGATGCCGCCATTCACCAGTTCTTCTCGGCACTGCGGGTGTTCCAGATTGGGGCCAGCTGGGGCGGGGTTCACAGCCTGGCGGCGTACTACCCCGAAACAGAGCAACGAAAACGCAAGCACTGCGCATTCAGTGCGGGCATCGTCCGACTGTCCATTGGGCTGGAGCCTTCGGGCAGGCTCATCGCAGACCTTGAGCAAGCGCTGCATGCCGCTGGCGCACTGCCGTCCTGACCTCCAAGCCCTAGAGAGAAAAGAGCCATCCATGATTGAACGACGCCACTTTTTCCGCTACGCCACCGCCAGCTCACTGGCGGCAGCCATAGGCACTGCATCTGCAACGACGCCTGCCATGACGGGCACTGCAACAGGCACTGGCGCAACTTCGATGTCTGCCGCCGCAGGCTCCAGCGCACTGCAAATGGAACTTGCCGGGCTCTACGACGTGGACCGCACGGTGATCAACCTGGACGCGGCGTACTACGGGGCCATGACCCGTGAGGTTCAAGCCCATTACTTCGAGCGTTCGATGTGGGTGAACCGGTACAACTCCACGTTCCTGCGCAGCGCGGTACAAGGCATTCCGCGCGATCCCGAACTCAACAAGTCGCGCGCAGCAGTGGCCCACCTCATCGGCGCCACACAGGACGAGGTCACGCTGTGCGGCGGGGGGACGGAGGCCCTGTATTCACTTATCGTCAACTACCGGCCACTCAGCGCGGGTGACGCGGTGATCTATGCCGACACCGACTATGACGAAATGCAGTACGCCATGGACTATCTGGAGCAAAGCCGGGGCGCCAAGGTCGTGCGCTTCAATCTGCCTGAGCCCCACACCCGCGCCAATGTGCTGCAAGCCTATGACAGCATCTTGCGCAACACACCGCGCGCCAAGTTGCTGCTGCTGACCCATGTCTCCAACCGCAATGGCCTTGTGCCACCCGTCGCCGAGATCGTGGCCATGGCCAAAGCGCGGGGCGTCGATGTCATTCTGGACAGTGCCCAGGCTGTGGGCCATATGCCCTTCGATGTAAAAACCTATGGCGCGGATTTCGTCGGTTTTTCGCTGCACAAATGGGTGGCCGCGCCGCTGGGTACCGGCGCCATCTACATCAAGAAGGAAAGACAGGCAGACATCCAGCAGTGGCTGGGCAACAAGATCTACAAGGCGGAGGACCTGCGCTCGCGCATTCCGACAGGCACCGTGGACGTGGCAGCCCGGCTCAGCATTCCCAAAGCCTTGGCCGTGCAAGAGCGCATCGGCCTGGAACGCAAGTTCGCCCACCTGCGTGCCCTGCGCGACTACTGGGTCAGCAGGGCGCGGGATGTGCCTGGTGTCGAACTCATGCTGCCGCAGGAGCGCGACAACTATGGCGCGATCAGCGCATTTCGCCTGGCGGGCCTGCGCACCATGGAGCAGGCGCGCAAGGTCCAAGAGCGCTTCATCTCAAAGCACGGCGTTCTGGTGGTCGCGAAGTCAGGATTAGCCTCCGGGCCTGTGATGCGGGTGACACCATCGCTGTTCAACACCACCGAAGAGCTGGACCGCTTGGTAGCAGCCATTCAGGCGGAGCGAAATCTGTTGACTTGAGTTGCAGATGCTGCGGGACATCCGGGCCTGCGTTGAAGCCGAGCCTGCCACGGGCCCGTGGTTCGCCGTTCGGTTTTCGGAAAGACGCTTTGCGATCTTCGAAGCGTTTCCCGATCTGGCGGGGCGGCAGGCGCATGTCGATGGCGGAGGGGCGATATCTTTCGCGA
>NZ_BAAJYR010000258.1:0-4935 GCF_057546605.1 Acidovorax sp. KPB24-03
TCGGCGTGGCGCGGGGTGCGCATCCTGGTGGACGGCATTCCGGCCACCATGCCGGACGGCCAGGGCCAGGCGGCCACGGCGCAACTGCAGTCGGCCTCGCAGGTCGAGGTGCTGCGCGGGCCGCTGGCCCAACTCTACGGGCAACGCGGCGGGCGGCGTGCTGCAGGTCACCACCCGGGAGCCGCGCGAAGGCGGCGGTGCCGGCGCGTCGGTGGCGGCGGGCTCGTTCGGGCAGCGGCTGGTGGATGCCTCGCTCGACTTCGGCGACCGCACGCTCGGCGGGCTGGTGGATGTGTCGCACTTCGAGACCGACGGCGCGCGCGACCACAGCGCGGCGCGGCGCACGCACCTCAACGGCAAGCTGGTGGCCCGGCCCGATGCCGACACCCGGATCACCGCGTTGCTCAATCTCTATGACCAGCCCCTGGCGCAGGACCCGCTGGGCCTGACCCGGGCACAGTTCGAGGCCGATCCGCGCCAGGCACCGGCCGTGGCGACGGACTTCGGCACGCGCAAATCCGTGGCGCAAAACCAGTTCGGCGTGGTGCTGGAGCGGCAACTCGGCGCGGCCGACAGCGTTCGGGTGCGCGCCTATGGCGGCACGCGCACGCTCACGCAATTCCTGTCGTTCAGCGGCGCCGCGGCCAGCAGCGCAGGCGGCGTCGTGGACCTGGACCGCGACTACTACGGCCTGGGCATGGCCTGGACGCACACCGTGCGGCGCGCCTCCGGCCTGCCCCTGACCTGGACGCTGGGGCTGGACGCCGACCGCCTGTCCGAGCACCGCCAGGGCCGGGTCAACAACAACGGCACGCCCGGCGCGCTGCGGCGCGACGAGCAGGACCGCGCGGGCAACACCGATTGGTTCGCCCAAGTGGACGCCTGGCTCACACCCACCTGGCGCGCCGTGGCCGGGGTGCGCGCCAGCCGCGTGCGCGCGAGCGTCAACGACCGCTTCATCACCGCCGCCAACCCTGACGACAGCGGCCAGCGCACCTGGCGGCAGACTAGTCCCGTGCTGGGCCTGGTATGGAGTGCCACCGACCAGCTCAACCTGTACGCCAACATCGGCCGAGGCTTCGAGACGCCCACCCTGGCCGAGATGGCCTACAGCACCGGCAACACCGGCCCCAACTACGGCCTGAACGCCTCGCGCAGCCGGCAGATGGAGGTCGGCGCCAAGTGGCAGGGAACGGTGTACCGCATCGACGCGGCCTGGTTCGACGCGCAAAGCCGGGACGAGATCGTGCCGGCGGCCACCGTGAACGGGCGCACCGTGTACCAGAACGCCGACCGGGTGCGCCGGCGCGGGCTGGAGCTGGCGTGGAGCGCCCAGTCCGGTGCCTTCAAGCCGCGCGTGGCCTACACGTACCTCGATGCGTCCTTCGACAGTCCCTACGCCGTGGCGGGCGGCGCCACCGTGCCCTCGGGCAACCGGCTGCCGGGCACGGCGCGCCAGACCGTGCAACTGGCGCTGGACCACGCCCTGTCGCCGGCATGGCAATGGGGCGCGACGCTGGACGTGTCCGGCAAGGTGTACGCCAACGATGTGAACACCGAGGCCGCCGCCGGATTCGCCGTGGCGGGCCTGCGGGCGGGCTATGCCTTTCGCACCGGGGACACGCGCTGGCAGGCCTGGGCGCGGCTGGACAACCTGTTCGACCGCCGCTACGCGGGCTCGCTCATCGTGAACGACGGCAACGGGCGCTTCTTCGAGCCCGCGGCGGGACGGCGCATCATGGTAGGGCTGCGCGCGCAGTTCCTGTAGCCGCCCTGCCCGGGGCGCAGGGCCCGGATCGGCTCAGCCGCCCTCGCACACCAGGCGCTGCTCGCCCAGGCCCGTGGCCCCCAGCCGCATCACGTCGCCCGGCCGCAGAAAGCGCGGTGCGGGCTTCTTGCCCAGTCCCACGCCCGCCGGCGTGCCGGTGAGCACGATGTCGCCCGGCTCCAGCGTCATGAACTGGCTGATGTACGACAGCACCCGGGGCACCCCAAAGATGAAGTTGCGCGTGTTCCCGTCCTGCATGCGCTCGCCGTTCACCTCCAGCCACAGGCCGATGGCGTGCGGGTCGGGCACCTCGTCGGCCGTGACCAGCCAGGGTCCGATGGGCGCGAACGTGTCGTAGGCCTTGCCTTTGTCCCACTGACCGCCCCGCTCCATCTGGTAGCTGCGCTCGGATACGTCGTTGGCCAGCACGTAGCCCGCCACATGCTGCAGCGCCGCGTCTTCGGCCACATGCTGCGCGCGCGTGCCGATCACGATGCCCAGCTCCACCTCCCAGTCGGCCTTCAGCGCGCCGGGCGGGATGCGCACCGGGTCCGTGGGCCCACTCAACGCGGTGGTGGCTTTCATGAACAGCACGGGCTCGGCCGGCGCGGCCAGGCCCGCTTCGGCCGCATGGTCGGCATAGTTGAGCCCCACGCACACGATCTTGCCCACGCCCGCCACCGGGCAGCCCAGGCGTTCCGATTCGGGCACCACGGGCAGGCGCGACGTGTCCAGCGCCGCGAGGGCGGCCAGGGTGCGGGGCGCCAGCTGGGCGGGGCCGATGTCGGGCAGCAGCATGGACAGGTCCCGGACAATGCCTTGCGCATCGACGAGCCCGGCGCGCTCCGCGCCCGGCTGGCCATATCGGATCAGTTTCAAAGTGTCTCCTACCGGTGGAAGATTCCAGACGCGGAAGCGGGCGACGGGCGTCCGTCCGAAGCATCACGACCAGTAGTCGATCTCGTCCAGGCTGCGGGCGAATGCCTGCAGGTCAGACACCTGCGGATACTCCACGTAGTACAGGTACTCGTAGCCCACCGCCTGCTGCGCGAGATCGATCCAGCGGCCGCGCTGCGTCGTATCGTAAAGCGTCTGGAGCTTCCCGAGGTCGAAGGCCTCCTTGCCGCTCGATGCGGCCTGCGCCTTGGCGGCCTGCAGCCGCGCCGTCCGCTGCTGCTGTGCACGTTCCCTGAGTTGCCGATGAAAAGCCAGGGCGGCTTCGCCTTTGAGTTGGGTCATCTTCAATCTTGTCCATTCAGCGTGCAGTGGATTCCCAGCGCCTGGGACCACGACAGGCCGGCATATTTCTGCAAGGCTTCGCGAGCGGTCTCGGCGATGGCGGCGGGCATGGCGTGCGTCAGCTGCCTGATCGTCCCGTCGTCGATCACCTGTTCGCCCATGTCGCTGGCGGGCAAGTCGGAGAGCGCCACGATCTCGGCGTATTGGTCCGCGTCGTGGATCGTCAGCTCCCCGTTCGCAACGGTCGCGACAGGCGCCTTCTCTCCCGTCGCCAACGTGCCCATCAGGTGGTAGGTGCCGATCTGCGGCTTCGCCAGGAACTGGTCGATGACGTCCAGGCGATTGCCGCGAACGGCGGAGTAGCCGGCGACGACGGCGGCATAGGGGGGGACGCGGATCGTCCCCGTCGGGCTTGCGTTGCAGGACACCCAGCAGCGAACGCTCCAGAGGGGTGTCGATGTCGTACATCTCGACCTGGCGGCCGGTGTGCTCGGACAGTGCGATGTAGCTGGCGACTTCGTGCGCTCCGCCCAGCCGTTTGTCAACCAGCATGCTGGCCGGCTTTCCGCTCGCGGTCTTCCTTGTGGCGATCTGGCGTTCCAGCCGGTCGGCGAGCACGCACGACTCCGCGTGCACGTTGGCCGGGGTCAGTCGGGGCTGGCCGTGCGCCTTCCTGAGCCGCGGCTTGAACGCGTCCGGATTGATGCTGCCCCCGCCGCTTTCCTGCAGGGCGTCGGCCAGGGCCGGCACGGCCGATCGGGCCAGCCGGGTCTTTCCGGCAGCCGTATTGCCGCGCAAGGCGAACAGTGTCGGATCGCAGCCCGACCGCTCCACGCATTCCGCGAAGACAGAGGCCTTTCGAAAGGAGTCATCGATCAGCGCATCGTGCAGCTTGCGGCGCTCGGGCTGCCAGTGGGCCGGATCGGCCAGGTAGGCCCATCGCCCGGGCCCCACGGGCGGCAGCGTGCCGACCGCGAACATCTCCACGGAGCCGTTGGCGTATGCGCCATTGGAGGCCGCGGAATGGGTGGTTCGCCTGGCAGACAGGCTTCGAAGTGCCGAGCGCCGAGCGGACAGGGGACAGGGCCCCGTGGCCTGCGCTGCGAGGGGCTGCCTTCAATTCAGGGGAGCCGCTCTGCGATTTCAGCGTGGAGCCCGCCGGCAGCGGGCCCCGATGTCAGTCTGGCGAGGGGATGGCGCGGCACGCGCGCCCGAGCGGCAAGGCGATGAATCATAGGCCCGGCAAGTTAGCGGCAGCCACTCGGCGGTGCCATCCCACGCGCGAAGATCAGGCAGGTTCCGCGAACCCCTGCCCGCCCTTACAGCGCGGGGCCAGGGTGCCACACCAAACTTCGCTCATCGCCAGGGCGGGCATCCGCCATGCGCCGTAATATCGGCCCGAACCACCGACCGCTCCCGGCTCCTTTCCGCCCCGAATCCGCCATGCCCCGTTCACCCGCACCCCCGGCCCCCGCCACGCTGCCGCCTGCAGCGGCCGACCGGCCCCGCCCGGCCCATCTGACCGACCTGTTCTGGTCGTTCACCCTCCTGGCGCTGCAGGGCTTCGGCGGCGTGCTGGCCGTGGTGCAGCGCGAGCTGGTGGACCGCAAGGGTTGGCTCACCAATGAGGAATTTCTCGAAGACTGGGCCGTGGCGCAGATCCTGCCGGGGCCCAACGTGGTCAACCTCGCCGTGGTGGTCGGCGATCGCTATTTCGGGCTGCGTGGCGCCCTGGTGGCACTGGCGGGCATGCTGCTGTTTCCCTTGCTGCTGGTGCTGGTGCTGGCCGTGGTCTATGCGCAGTTTTCCGGCCACCCCGCCGTGAGTGGCGCCTTGCGCGGCATGGGAGCGGTGGCGGCTGGCCTGGTCGGCGGCGTGGCGCTGCGGATGGCGGGGGGCCTTGCGCACGCACCCGCTGGGCCCGGTGG
>NZ_BAAJYR010000259.1:0-4930 GCF_057546605.1 Acidovorax sp. KPB24-03
CCGGCGTGGGGTCAGCGGCGGGTGCTGGCCGCGGCACCGTCCTGCGCATCCCGCTGCACGCGCGGCAGCGCGCCCAGCCAGTCCGCGGGATCGTTGAGACCTGCGCGCAGCAGGTCGGCATGGCGTTCGGTGGCGACGCGGTTGGCCAGCACGCCGGCCCATGGCAGGCCCGCGCGGTAGTGCCGCAGGCCGTGCACCACAGCCCCCAGCGTGGCGCCCATGGCCGACGCATCGACCACCGCCAGCACCGGCAGCCCGAAACGCTGCGCCAGATCGGCCAGGCTGGGGGCGCCGTCGAACAGGCCCATCACGCCTTCGATGAGGATCAGGTCGGCCTCGCGCGCGGCGGCATGCAGGCGCTGCGCGATGTCGGCCTCGCCGGTCATCCACAGGTCGATCTGGTGCACCGGAGCGCCGCTGGCCAGTTGGTGCCAGCAGGGGTCGAGGAAATCGGGGCCGCACTTGAAGACCCGCACCCGGCGCCCCTGGCGCGCGTGCAACCGCGCGAGCGCCGCCGTCACGGTGGTCTTGCCCTGGCCAGACGCGGGTGCGGCGATGGCGATGGCGGGACAGCCCACGCTGCCCGCCATGCCAGCCGCTTCTTCTTCTCGCGCTGCTGCTTCTCCCCTCGCCCTCATGGGTTCTTCATCGCTGGCTGCGCCGCGGTCATTGCGGCGCCCATTTGAGGCCCGCATAGAACGTGCGCCCCGCCGTGGCGTAGGTGCGGGCCAGCTGGTAATCCTTGTCGGCCAGGTTGTCCACGCGCGCCAGCAGCGTCACGTCGCGTGCGATGCGCGTGCTGGCATACAGGTTGACGAGCGTGTAGCCGCCCAGCACCGTGGTGTTGGCCGCGGTGTCGAAGCGCCGGCCCGAGGCCTGCACTTCGGTGCCCAGCGTCCAGCCGGCGACCTGCGTGTCGGCCCCCAGCGTGCCGTGGCGCTTGGAGCGCCGCGCCAGCAGCCGGCCCGTGTCTTCGTCGCGCGGATTCTGGAAATCCACCGATCCGCGCAACTGTACGCCGGCCACCTTGTACGAGCCTGACAGCGTCACGCCGTCGTACTTGGCGCGCGCGGCGCTGGCATAGCAGCCGAAGTTGGACTGGCAGCCGCCCGCCCCGCCGAACACGATGAGGTTCTTCACGCGGTTGCGGTAGGCCACGGCCGAGAAGGTGCCGGCGCCCTCGGCCCAGCGCAGGCCCACCTCGGCATTGCGGCCCTCTTCCGGCTTGAGCGATGCCAGGCCGTACTCGCTGAAGCGCTGGTACAGCGTGGGCGCGCGGAACGAGGTGCCCACGGACGCGGTGGCGCGCCACTGCGGCGTGATGGCATAGCCGTATGCTGCGCTGCCGGTGTTCTGGCCGCCGAACTCGCTGTCGGAATCGTGGCGCACGTTGAACTGCAGCGTGTGGCCGCCGGCATTGAAACCGTAGCCCAGCGCGAGCGCGTCTTGCGAGCGCTTGCGGTCGATGGGCGCGTTCTCCAGGTGGTCCTCGCGGCGCTCCAGGGCCGCCGTCACCAGGTGCGGGCCCTGGCGCCATTCGTTCTGGAACAGGTAGCCGCGCAGGCGCGTGTCGGAGAGGTACACGGAAGGCCGCGTCTCGTAGCGGTCGCGCGAGTCGGTGACCGACACGCGGGTGGTGTACTGCGGGCTCCACTTCGCGGCCCAGTTCAGGCCGAGGGCGTGCATGCGGTGCAGGTTGCGGTCGTCGTTGCCCAGCGGCAGGGTGTCGTAGCCCGAGTTCATCTCGCTGGCCACCAGCGTGCCTTCCAGGCGGTGGACTGCATCGATCTGCAGGCCCACTCGGGCGTTGCCGGACGTGCGGCGATAGCCGTCCTTGTCGGGGTTCTGCGTGGCGACGGTGCGGGCGTTGAAGCCCTGGCTCGTCTCGCGCGCCAGGCCCACGGCATAGTCCACCGCGCCGGTGGCACCGCTCACGCCGGCCTCGGCCTTGTAGGTGCCCTGGCTGCCCACGCCGACGCCCACGTAGGGAGCGGTGCCGGCCTCGCCCCGGCGCGTGAAGATCTGCACCACGCCGCCAATGGCGTCCGAGCCGTAC
Source organism: Acidovorax sp. KPB24-03 (assembly GCF_057546605.1). Lineage (NCBI taxonomy): Bacteria > Pseudomonadati > Pseudomonadota > Betaproteobacteria > Burkholderiales > Comamonadaceae > Acidovorax > Acidovorax sp. KPB24-03. The sequence continues at coordinate 2,057 of NZ_BAAJYR010000259.1, forward strand.
ACCGCGCCGGCCGGGCCGCGCAGCACCTCGATGCGATCGATGACGGCCAGCGGAATGGCCTCCCACGGCGCGCCGCCGGTGGACTGCGAATCCATGCGCACGCCGTCGATGTACACGGCCGTGAAGCGCGTCTCGGCGCCGCGCAGGTACAGGCTGGTGGCGCTGCCCGGGCCGCCGTTGCGGACCATCTCGACGCCAGGCAAACGGGCCAGCACGTCGGCCAGGCCGGTCGCGCCGCTGTTCTCGATGGCCTCGCGGTCCAGCACGGACACGTCGGCCACCAGGTCGGCCAGCGGCTGGGGCGTGCGCGTGGCAGCCACCACGGTCTCGCCCAGGGAGGGCACGCGCTGGTTCTGCGCCAACAGCATGGGGGCATCCTGCGCCTGCGCGGCGGGTGCGGCGGCAAACGCGAGGGCCAGGGAAACAGCCAGGGCGGCAGGCCGCAGGGGCGAGGAAGGCACGGCAGCGGCAATGGCAGCGGCGCGCGCGGGGAACAAGGGCTTTTTCATGGAAACAGACAGACTGGCAAACATCCCCGCGCCGGCTTCCCCGCCGGCATTGGGCGAAACAGCCGCGCCTTCAGGACCATGGCGGTCCCAAGCGCGGCCACGTTGTTGGCCGGTATCCGGGCTGGCGGAGCGCCCTCCAGCGCCTTCCCAGGCGCTTGTTCAAGGCGCCCAGTGGCTCATGGCTGGAGAGTGAGTCGGAGAAAGGGCCGACCCGTCCGCTGACCGTTGCGGGGGCAGCGCAGGCACGGCGCGCTCTGGCGAACGCAAACCTCCCTGCTTCCCGTTGAACTGCAGCATGCGAACCATGCTGCGAGCACCAACCCGCGGATTTTACGGGTGTTGCAGCCTGTAAACGCCGCTGGATGGGCGGGTGGTGGCGCCAACCCTACAATTGCGGCTGTATGGATCCATCCTCTCCCATCGACCAGATCGCCGAACGCGTGGAGCGGCTGCTGTTGCGCCATGCGGAACTGCAACGCGCCAATGCCTTGCTGACCGCCCAGGTGGTCCATCTCACCCAGGAGCGAGACTCGCTCAAATCCCGGCTCAACACCGCCCGCGCCCGTGTAGACGCGCTGCTGGAGAGCCTGCCTGCGACGCCCCCCTCGAAGGACGCCGAATGAAGCAGATCGAAGTCCAGATCATGCAGCAGAGCTACCTGCTGGGCTGCCCCGAGGGCCACGAATCGCGCCTGCTGCAGGCCGTGGAGCGCGTGGACACCGCCATGACGCGCATCCGCGATGCCGGCAAGGTGCGGGCCCGCGAGCGCATCGCCGTTTTGGCAGCGCTCAACCTGGCCTTCGAGATCGCCGACCGCGAAGAGGCCGACCTGGCCTCCGCTGCACAGGCCCAGGCGGCAGCCCCGACGGAGCCCGCGCCGCTGGCCCCGGCCGCCGGCCCGCAATCCACCGATGCCCCGGCGCCATTGCACGCATCTCACGCCTCGCTGGCGGGCGACCCGTCCGGCCAGATGCAGTTGCTGCTGCGCCGGCTGGACGATGCGCTCGGCGACGACGGCCGCCTTCTTTAAAAAAGGGTTACGCAACGGCCACTCGCGCGCCGTGCATGCAGCGCCTACAATGGAGACGTCTGCGGTGCTGCCGGGCTTTATATTTCCTTGAACCAATGCTCATTGAGCACGGGCTTGGTACATTGCCCGGTGAGCGTGATCATCTCGCGTCAGATGAACCCAACGCCTGGCTGCCCTCGCCCACCTGAACCCCCGGTTCAGGATGCCGGTCCGGTGGCATTCGCAGACACCTGTTTCTCCCACGGCCCGGCGGTTTTCACGCCGGCGTCGACAGTCCCCACGAATAGCTCTGGCGGCTCGCCAGCAGGCTTCTGAAGGCTTCGGCCGGCATCGCCGGCGCGCACAGATACCCCTGGAAGTAGCGGCAGTCCATCTGCTCCAGCGCCATGCGCTGCTGCTGCGTTTCCACGCCCTCCGCCACCACTTCGATGTGCAGCGCGCGCCCCATGTGCACGATGGCATTGATGATCGCGCGGTCGCCGTCGTCGTCGGGCAACCCCCGCACGAACGATTGGTCGATCTTGAGCTTGTGGATCGCCAGCTTTTTCAGATAGGCCAGGCTGGAATAGCCGGTGCCGAAATCATCGATGGCCAGGCCGATGCCCAGTTCGGCCAGCGCCTGCAGGCGCTGCTCCATCTCCAGCGCATCCTGCAGCAGGATGGTCTCGGTCAGCTCCAGTTCGAGCAGCGAGGCCGGCAGGCCGTGCTTGAGCAACAGCTGCGTGAGCCGATCGACGAAATCGGGCTGGCGGAATTCCAGCGCCGACACGTTGACGGCCATCACGAGTGGCGAGCCCGAGCGCATCCAGCGCGCAGCCTCCTGCACGGCCTGCTCCATGACCCATGAACCCAGCGTGATGATGTAGCCGGACTCTTCGGCCAGCGGAATGAAAACGCCTGGCGAAATGGGCCCCAGTTCCGGATCGGTCCAGCGCAGCAGCGCCTCGGCGCCCACCACGCTGCCGGTCGCCATGGCGACCTGCGGCTGGTAGTGGACCACCATGCGCTGCTGGCCCAGGGCCTGGCGCATGGCGTGTTCGAGCTTCATGCGCGACAGCAGGTCCGCATTCATCTGCGGCTGGTAGAAGCCGTAGCTCCCGCGGCCGCGCTCCTTCACGCGGTACATCGCGGTGTCGGCCTGCTTGATGAGGTCGTCCAGCGTTTCGCCGTCCTGCGGGTACAGCGCCACCCCGATGCTGCACTGGATGGAAAACCCCATGCCGTCGAGCATGAAGGGGCGCAGCATGTCCTCGAGCATGCGCCGCGCCACGCCTTCGGCGATCGCGGCATCGCCCCCGTGCAGGTACACCACGAACTCGTCGCCGCCCAGGCGGC
>NZ_BAAJYR010000260.1:0-4906 GCF_057546605.1 Acidovorax sp. KPB24-03
ACCCTGTGCGTGGCTGCCCTGCTGCTGCTGGCGTGCGCGCAGGCGCTGGCCGCCATCGCAGAGGAATGGGCCGCGCCCACCGCGTGGGCCCTGTTCGACGACACCCTGGCCGCCACGCTGCGCGCCACCGCCAGCGTGGCCACGCTCACCCTGTTCGCGAACCTGACCCACGCCGGCGACACCGCCGTGCTGACCGTGCTGGCCGTGGCGGTGGCCGCCGCCCTCTGGCTGCGCCGTGACCGCCTGCTGGCCATCGGCTGGACGGCGGCGCTGGCCGGCAACGGGCTGCTCACGCGCGGCTTCAAGCACACCTTCGAACGCGTGCGGCCGGTGCACACGCACGAGATCGCCGTGGCCGATGGCTTCAGCTTTCCGAGCGGGCACAGCAGCAGCTCGCTGGTGGCCTACGGCATGCTGGCCTATCTGGCGCTGCGCCTGCTGCCCGCGCGCTGGCACCTGCCGGCCGTGCTGGTGGCGGTGGCCACCGTGTTCACCGTGGGCTGGAGCCGCGTGGTGCTGCAGGTGCACTTTGCCAGCGACGTGCTCGCCGGCTGGCTCACCGGCGGGGCATGGCTCGTGTGCTGCGTGATGGTGATGTCGGGCATCGGCCACTGGCGGCGCTCACGCGCCACGCCCGTGGCTTGAGGGGGGGCGTCAGCCCGCCCTGCGCGCGGCGCGGTCCGCCGCCAGGGACCACCCGAACACCGCCAGCCCGCCCAAGGCCAGCAGCACGCCCACCCAGCCGGTGGACGTCCAGCCCAGCCCGGCCGTGATCGCCACGCCACCCAGCCAGGCACCCAGCGCATTGGCGCAATTGAAGGCCGAGTGGTTGAGGGCCGCGGCCAGGGTCTGCGCCTCGCCCGCCACATCCATCAGCCGGATCTGCAGCGCCGGGCCGATGGCGACGATCGTGCCCAGCAGGAATGTCGCCGCGGCCGCCGTGACCACATGGTGCGCCGCGAACACGAAGCCGCCCAGCACCACGATGGACCACAGCAGCAGCCCGCCGATCGTGCGCATCAGCGATTTGTCCGCCAGGCGGGCGCCCACCAGGTTGCCCGCCACCATGCCCGCGCCGAACAGCGCCAGCACCAGCGGCACACCGGGCAGCGGCAGCCCGGCCACCTCGGTCAGCGTGGGCTTGATGTAGCTGAACACCGAGAACATGCCGCCGAAGCCGATCGCCCCGATGCCCAGCGTGAGCCACACCTGCTTGCGCCGCAGGGCGCCCAGCTCGCGCCAGGGGCTGGCGCCTTCGGCCGGCGGCTGGTAGGGCACGCCCCGGCGCACCATGGCCATGGCCGCCACCGCGATCAGCCCCACGAAGACGAACGCCGCGCGCCAGCCGAACACCTGCCCCAGCCACGCCGCGATCGGCACCCCCAGCAGGGTGGCCCCGGTCAGCCCCAGCATCACCAGCCCCACCGCGTGGGCGCGCCGCCCCGGTGGCGCGAGCGACGCCGCCACCAGCGCCGCGACGCCGAAATACGTGCCGTGCGGCAGCCCCGTCACGAAGCGCAGCACGTTCAGCGACAGGTATCCGGGCGCCATCGCCGAGGCGAAATTGCCCAGCGCATACACCCCCATCAACGCGATCAGCAATGCCCGCCGGCCCCAGCCCGCCGCCAGCACGGCCAGCACCGGCGCGCCGATCACCACGCCCAGCGCATAGGCGCTGATGACATGGCCCGCCTGAGGAATGCTCACCCCGATGTCGCGCGCCACCTCGGGCAGCAGGCCCATGATGACGAACTCGCCGGTACCGATGGAAAACCCGCCCAGGCCCAGCGCCAGCACGGCGCGCAGCAGCGTGCGGTCGTCCCGCGCAGGGGCAGTGGGAGAGATAGCGGCCGCCGGGGCGTCGGCGCAAGGGGGAGGAATCGAAGGCGTGGTCATGGAGGAACGGCTGGCGGGCAAGCAGATCAGGGTTAACCCGCAGGCCGAAGACCATATCACGCTCCGCCGCGCTCCGCAGGCCGGGGGACATCGCAGAACGCGCCGCTATGCTTTGGCGGCAGCGGCCTTGCGGCCCCGCGAATCCTCTTTGCATCCATCCCCCCAAGGAGTCCCCATGAACGACCAACCCTGGCACGGCGTGCGCGTGCTGGCCTTCGACATCTTCGGCACCGTGGTGGACTGGCACGGAAGCATCGTGCGCGAGGTGCAGGCCCTCTATCCGCAGGTGGACGCCGACGCCTTCGCGCTGGCCTGGCGCGAGGGCTACCAGCCCGCCATGCAGCGCGTGCGCAGCGGCGAACTGGGTTGGACCCGCATCGACGAACTGCACCGCCTGATCCTGGACGGCCTGCTGCCCCGCTTCGGCCTGCAGCACCTGACCGAGCCCGGGCGCCAGCACCTGAACCGCGTGTGGCACCGGCTCGACCCCTGGCCCGACAGCGTGGAAGGCCTGCAGCGCCTGAAGCGCCGCTACACGATCACCACGCTCTCCAACGGCAACATCGGCCTGCTGACGAACATGGCCAAGCGGGCCGGCCTGCCCTGGGACTGCATCCTGAGCGCCGAAGTGTTCCGCGCGTACAAGCCCGATCCCTCGGTGTACCAGGGCGTGGCCCGCACGTTCGACCTGGCGCCGGGGCAGGTGATGATGGTGGCGGCCCACCACGAGGACCTGGCGGCGGCGCGGGAATGCGGGCTGCGGACGGCCTACATCGAGCGGCCATGGGAGTTTGGAAAGGCTAGGCCAAAGGACGTGTCACCGCAGGCGGGAAACGACTGGCATGCGGAGAGTCTGGTGGGGCTGGCAGAGCGACTGGGCGCGTAAGCCGGCACGCGAGGCGCCAGCATCGCACGTGGGACGGCGGCAGGTAAGCTCACCGTATAACCACAGTGCCGAGGGATGGATGACCAAACAAACGTTGATGTGTCGACGCGACGGCTGCAGCAAGCCCGTCGAAATATCCGATCCAGGCCCGATGCGCCGGTTCATCCTCCAACTCCAGCAGTTGTACCGGGCCTCGACGCTGGCCGGTGACAACGCGGCGCAGTATTGGGCCGACATCGCGGTGAACTCCAGAAGCCCTTGGGCTCCATTGGCACACGTCCCCGGCGCTGTCGCGGTGTTATGGACACCCGAAATAGCACCAACCACCGCACTCACGCTCGGAACGGCAGGTTATGGCTTCGCCGCTCTGCCCAAGAACCTGAATCACTTCACTACGACAGCCGGTGCTGCAGGGATAGCACGCACCGGAGTGATCCGAGCCAGCGCTTTCCCCCGTCATGGCATCTATGGTCCAGGTGTCTATATGGCGCGCATCGGGCGGCCCACCAATCTGATCGTGGCAGCGCAGGCCCGGGTTCCGATCATGCTGGCCACGCCAGCGGGCACGGCACGTATCCTTCCTTACCTGGTGTATGTGAGATGGGGACTCAACGGCGTTAAGGTCACCCGATGAGCAAACGGAAACCCTCCGACTATCTCCAAACGGCAACAATCTGGTTTGCCTGGGCCTGCTGGGCCATCGCCTACTGGCAGTCGAGCTGGTGGTGGGTGGCGGGGTCCATGGTTCCTTATCTTCTTTCGCAGAGTTTCGGCCACTTTTTGGACCAAGACAAAGACGGCGGATGAATTGCCAGGCCGCAGCCTCTTCCGGATTACCGAATACTCAACCCGCGACCATCCCCTGCACGAACCGCCGCACGCGCGCATCGAACTCCGCGCTGGTGGCAGTGAACTCCACCCCCGCCAGCACCTGATCGCCCACCGGCTTGAGGGTGACCACGCGGGCGTACACGTCCCGGGCCGGGTAGTGCACCAGCGGCAGGTCGAAGGCCAGGCGCAGCTCGCCATGCAGCGGCACGGTGCCGTTCAGCTCCAGCAGCGCGCCGTGGTAGCCCATGTCGCGCAGGATGCCAGGCACGGCATGGGGCATGACCATGCCGTCCTGCACCAGTTGCCAGCTGCACGGCAGGCGCGCCTCCACGCGGTGGCTGCGGCGGAACTCCTGGCGCGGCACCTTGAGCTTGCGGCTGGGCACCGCCACCAGCTCGCGCATGGACAGCGGCTCGTCGCGCCCCTTCACGAAGACCTGCATGGGCGGGGCCACCGAGGCCATGCTCCAGCAGCGCTGGTACACGGCCTCGCTGACCAGCACCTGCCCGCGCAGGGCGAAGGTGCGCAGTTGCTGGGCCTCGACCACCACGTCGCCCAGCAGCACGGGCGACTGGCGCACGCCCGGCGCACCGCCGAAGCCCCCCACCAGGGCCGGGCCGCAGGCGATGCCGATGCCCAGGTAGATGGACGGCAGGCGGTCTTGCAGGAAGGCGTCGTTGAGATCGCGCGTGGCCATCTGCAGGGCCAGCGCGCACATGGCGGCGCGGTGCACGTCGTCGTCAGGGCCACCGCTCCTGGCCGGATCGGCGCCCGGCGCATCGGCGGGCGCTGCCAGTCCGAAGACCACCGCCCCGGCATCGCCGGTGAGGTGGTCCACCTCGGCGCCGTAGCGGGCCAGCACGCCGTGCAGGCAGGCCAGGATGCGCTCCACCCAGACCAGGGATTGGTCGGGCGGCAACTGGGCGGCCAGCTGGGAGAAGTCGCGCAGGCCGATCTTCAGCAGCGTCACCTCGCGCGGCTGCAGGTGCGGGCCGGCGGCGGGGGGCAAGGAAGGGGGAACGGAGGTCTGCGGGTGCGGGAGGGGGGGTGCCGGGGCGTCGCCAGGGGGGAAAGAGGACATGGGAGCGCGGTGCTTTCTCTTCGGGGTGGCCTTTGGGAACTGCGGGCGCCGCGCCGGCCTTCTTCGCAGGGAGGGCGGGAGGGCACCCGGCCGCGCGGCAGGCGCTCGCACGCCAAGCATAGAGGGCCCGCGTTGCCATGGTCAAGGCGGGCGGCCATTCTCCCCTATGGCGCCTTCGCCCCCTGCCGGGCCAGCGTCATCCGCCCGTGCCG
>NZ_BAAJYR010000261.1:0-4900 GCF_057546605.1 Acidovorax sp. KPB24-03
CGGTCCGAGGGCGCGGCCTCCATCAGGCCGGGGCCGAAGTCGTAGACCTCGGCGCGCACGGGCGGTGCGGGCAGCGCCGAGCAACCGGCCAGCAGGGCGGCGAATGCCAGGCCAAAAACGGCTCCAGCACAATGAAAACGCCGGCGTTTAGCTATCATTTTAATAGTATCCATGGCAAGCCCTCTCAAGGTTTGGCGGCAGCAGGCGCCTCGAAGCCGGGCTCGCCCGGCCCGCCGGCGGCGGTGCCCGATCCGTAGATGAGCGACTGCGGGTTGTCGCTGATGGTGCTGGCGGTGCGGCCCAGGCGGCGCACGGCGCGCGAGGTCTCGTCGGCGGCGTGGTTCAGGCGCGGCAGCGTGACGCGGCCGAAGCGGTCGGCGGCGGTGGCCAGCGACTTGGAGCCTTCGGCGATCTGGTCGATGGGGCCACCCTCGGCGCTCAGCTGCTTGACGGCGGCGCCCACTTCGTTGGCCGCGGCGGAGGCGCTGCTGCCGGCCTGGCGCAGCGCCTGCAGCGTCTCGCGCGCATCGCTGGCCACGCCGGGCACGGCGGCCAGCGCGGGGTCGAGCCGCTGCACCACGGTGGTGTCAAGGCGCTTCATCAGCGCGCTGGCGTTGCCGGCGGCCTGGCCCAGGTTGTCGATGGCGGTGGCGATGCGCTTTTGGTTGTCGTCGCTCAGCAGGTCGTTGATGCGGCCCGTGGCCTCTTCCACTTGCGAGAGGATGGCGGGCCCCTGCTCGGCCAGCTGGCCGAACGGCGAGGTCTTGAGGGGCAGGCGCGGCAGGCCGCTCGATCCCTTGGGCAGCGGCGGCTCGGCCTGCTGGCCATCGTCCAGCAGCACGTGGGCCAGGCCCGTCACGCCCTGGTAGCCCAGCACGGCGAAGGTGGCCGGGGTGATGGGCGCCTGGTCGCTCACGGCGATGCGGATCAGCACGTTGCCGGCCACATTGGGATCGAAGCCGATGCGCACCACCTTGCCCACCGCCACGCCCTTGTAGCGCACGGCGGCCTGCGGCTGCAGCCCGCCCACGCTCTGCTTGCTGGACAGCTCGTAGAGCTGGTAGCTGGTGTTGTCGCGGGTGAGCCACAGGCCCAGGCCCGCCAGCAGGGCCGCCACGACTACCACGAAGATGCCCGCAGCGAGGGCGTGGGACTTGTTTTCCATCAGGCGTCCTTGGTCGAGGGCGAAGCCGGTGCGGGCGCCATGGCGCGCCGGCCGCGTTCGCCGAGAAAGAAATGTTGAATGAACGGGTGGTCGAAGTGCACGACCTCCTGCGGGGGGCCGGAGACGATGACCTTCTTTTCGGCCAGCACGGCCACGCGCGTGCTGAGCGCGAACAGCGTGTCCAGGTCGTGCGTGACCATCACCACGGTCAGGCCCAGGGCGGCGCGCAGCTCGCGCAGCAGTTCGCAGAAATCGTCGGAGCTGTTGGGGTCCAGGCCCGCGGTGGGCTCGTCCAGCAGCAGCAGGGGCGGATCCATGATGAGCGCGCGCGCCAGGGCCACGCGCTTGATCATGCCGCCCGACAGGTCGGCCGGCATGCGCGTGGCGTGCTCGGGCTTCAGCCCCACCATCTGCAGCTTGACCATGGCCGCATCGCAGACCAGATCGCCCGGCAGCGTGCCCTGCTCGCGCAGCGCGAAAGCCACGTTGTCGAGCACGTTGAAGGCGGAAAACAGCGCGCCTTGCTGGAACAGCATGCCCACGCGGCTGGCGGCGCCGGCGCGGCCCATCTCGGCGGCGGGGCGGCCCAGCACCGTCACCTCGCCCTTGGCAGGCCGCGTGAGGCCCAGCATCTGGCGCAGCAGCACGGTCTTGCCCGTGCCCGAGCCGCCCACCAGGGCCAGCATTTCGCCGCGGCGCACGGTGAGGTCGAGGTTCTCGTGCACGGCGAAGGCCTCCTTGCCCTTGCCGAACACGGTGGACAGCCCCTTGATCTCGACCACCGGCGGCGCGTCGGCGGGCGGGGCCTGCGGCGCGGTGTGCGCGGCGGGGGCGGGGATGAGCGAGGTGTCGTCCATGGCGTCAGATCCCGAGATTCTTGAACGCGATGGCGAACAGCGCGTCCACGATGATCACCATGTGATGGAGCTCACCACCGAAGCCGTCGTGCCCTCGCCCAGGCTCTGCGTGTTGGGCTTGACGCGCAGGCCCCAGTGGCAGCCGATGAGCGCGATGGACACGCCGAACACCACCGACTTGGCCACCGCCATCACCAGGTTGGGAAAGCTCACCGCGTTGGGCAGCGCCTGCACGAAGTAGGCGGGCGACACGCCCAGCGCGAGGTCGGCCGCGAGCATGCCGCCAGCCAGCGCGCACAGCGTGGTCCACACGGCGATCAGCGGCATGGCCACGGCCAGCGCCACGGCGCGCGGCATGACGAGGCGAAAGCCGTGCGGAATGCCCATGACGCGCATGGCGTCGAGTTCCTCGGTGACGCGCATCACGCCGATCTGCGCCGTGATGGCCGAGCCCGAGCGCCCTGCCACGAGGATGGCCGCGAGCATGGGCCCCAGCTCGCGGATCAATGAAATGCCCAGGATGTTGACGATGAACGACTCGGCGCCGAACTGCCGCAGCTGCAGCGACATCAGGTAGGCCAGCACCACGCCGATGAGAAAGCCCACGATGGCCGTGATGGGCATCGCCGTGGCGCCCATGCGGTACAGGTGGCCCGACATGTCGCGCCAGGGCGCGCGGCGCGGCGAGCGGGCGGCCCGGAAGATGTCGATGAAGAGCTGCCCCACCAGTTCGAGCAGGTGGCGCATGTGGGACAGGGCGTGCAGCACCTGCACGCCGAGCCGGTCCACCTGCTCGGCCAGCCGCCAGGGTGTGTCGGGCGGGCGGGTGGTGCTGAATTCGGCCACGCGCTCGAGCATGTCGCGCTGGCTGTCGTCGAGCGCCAGCCGCTCGGGCCAGTCGCGGCCCCAGTGGTTCCACAGCAGCTGCGCGCCCACGTGGTCCAGCCATTGCAGGCTGCGCAGGTCCCAGCCGATGGCCGGGCCGCCCCGCGTTTCGGACAGCTGGGCCGACAGGGCGCGCCAGTGGCGGCGCGTGCCCAGTTCCGCCGCACCCCAGCGGCCGTGCAACACCGCACAGGGGCCGTCGGGCGTGTCGTCTCGTGTGATGCGGGGCTGGCTGTCGTCTTCGGTCATGGAGGGGGGCGGGAGAATCTGTGCATGGTAGCGGAGCGGATGGGCCCGGGCGCGTCAGCGCAGAACGCGTCCCTGCGCAGGGCACGGGCCGCGTGAATTATGATCAAAATGCCCTCCAGCACAATATCTTCTAGGGCATATAGCTACAAAAATAATAGCAATTGGCTGTTTCCCTATCGACAGCGGCACGGCGCTACGCACAATGGACCGGCACTGCCGCAATGCCCCGGGAACGTGTTCAACGTCCAACAGCCTCCATGAGCGACACCACTTTCGACTACATCATCATCGGCGGCGGCACGGCCGGCGCCCTGCTGTGCAACCGCCTGAGCGCCGGCGGCCGCCACCGCGTGCTCCTCATCGAGGCCGGCCGCAAGGACGACTACCACTGGATCCACATCCCGGTCGGCTACCTGTACTGCATCGGCAACCCGCGCACCGACTGGCTGTACCACACCGAGCCCGACGCGGGCCTGAACGGCCGCAGCCTGCGCTACCCGCGCGGCAAGACGCTGGGCGGCTGCAGCAGCATCAACGGCATGATCTACATGCGCGGCCAGGCGCGCGACTACGACCAGTGGGCCGAGATCACGGGCGACGACGCCTGGCGCTGGGAACACGCCCTGCCCTATTTCCGCCGCCACGAGGACCACTGGCGCCTGGACCAGCCCGCGTCCGCGACCGAGGCCTTCAAGCGCCTGCACGGCAGCAAGACCACGGGCAGCACCGGCGAGTGGCGCGTGGAAAAGCAGCGCCTGCGCTGGGACGTGCTGGACGCCTTTGCCCAGGCGGCGCAGCAGGCCGGCATTCCGGCCACCGACGATTTCAACGGCGGCGACAACGAAGGCGTGGGCTACTTCGAGGTCAACCAGAAGGCCGGATGGCGCTGGAACACCGCCAAGGCCTTCCTGCGCCCCACCTGCTACGGGCGGCCCAACTTCGAGATGTGGACCGCCGCGCAGGCCACCCGGCTGCTGATCGACACGCAGCCCGACGGCTCGCGCCGCTGCACCGGCGTGCAGGTGTGGACCGGCGAGGAAATGGTCACCGCCCACGCCACGCGCGAGGTGGTGCTGAGCGCGGGCGCGGTCAACTCGCCGCAGCTGCTGCAGCTGTCGGGCATCGGCCCGGCGGCGCTGCTGCGCCAGCACGGCATCGACGTGGTGCACGACCTGCCCGGCGTGGGCGCCAACCTGCAGGACCACCTGCAGATCCGCGCGGTGTTCAAGGTGAACGGCGTGCCCACGCTCAACATGCTGGCCGGCAGTTGGCTGGGCAAGGCAAAGATCGGGCTCGAATACGCCTTCAAGCGCAGCGGGCCCATGAGCATGGCGCCGTCGCAGCTGGGCGCCTTCACGCGCAGCTCGCCCGACCAGGCCCACCCCAACCTCGAATACCACGTGCAGCCGCTGTCGCTGGAGGCCTTCGGCGAGCCGCTGCACGCCTTTCCCGCCTTCACCGCCAGCGTGTGCAACCTGAACCCCACCAGCCGGGGCACCGTGCACATCAAGGGCCCCGACTTCCGCACCGCGCCGGCCATCGCGCCCAACTACCTGAGCACGCCCGAGGACCGCCAGGTCGCCGCCGACAGCCTGCGCGTGACGCGCCGCATCGTCGCCCAGCCGGCGCTGGCGCCCTACCGGCCCGAGGAATGGAAGCCCGGCGTGCAATTCGAGACCGACGAGGACCTGGCGCGGCTGGCCGGCGACATCGCCACCACCATCTTCCACCCCGTGGGCACGAC
>NZ_BAAJYR010000262.1:0-4893 GCF_057546605.1 Acidovorax sp. KPB24-03
CGGCATTGAGCTGCTCGCGCAGGTGCCGGTTGGCCCCCACGCCGCCCGCCACCACCACGCGGCGCAGCCCGGTCTGCTGCAGCGCGGCGGCCGTCTTGCGCACCAGTACGTCCACGATGGCGGCCTGCGTGCTGGCGGCCAGGTCGGCCTTGCGCGCGTCGAGGTCGTCGCCCAGCTTGCGCGCCTGGGTGAGCACGGCGGTCTTGAGGCCGGCGAACGAGAAATCGAGGTTGCCGCTGTGCAGCAGCGGTCGCGGCAGCTTGAAGGCGGCCGGGTCGCCCTGCTCGGCCAGCCGCGACAGCGCGGGCCCGCCGGGATAGCCCAGGCCCATCAGCTTGGCGGATTTGTCGAATGCCTCGCCCGCGGCGTCGTCGATGGTCTCGCCCAGCATTTCGTAGCGGCCCACGCCGTCCACGCGCATCAGCTGCGTGTGGCCGCCCGAGACCAGCAGCGCGATGAAGGGAAATTCCGGCGGGTCCGCGCTGAGGAAGGGCGACAGCAGGTGCCCTTCGAGGTGGTGCACGCCCAGCACGGGCTTGTCGAGCGCGGCGCCCAGGGCGCAGGCCACGCCGGCGCCCACGAGCAGCGCGCCGGCCAGCCCCGGGCCGCGCGTGTAGGCCACCACATCCACGTCGGCCAGGCGCCGGCCGGATTCGGCCAACACGGTTTCCGTCAGCGGCAGCACGCGGCGGATGTGGTCGCGGCTGGCCAGTTCGGGCACCACGCCGCCGTAGGCCTGGTGCATTTCGATCTGGCTGTGCAGGGCATGGGCGAGCAGCGTGGGCACCCCGTCGCCGGTGGGCGACTGCACCAGCGCCAAGCCGGTTTCGTCGCAGGAGGATTCGATTCCGAGGATCAACAGACTCATGCGCCCGAGTGTAGGACCTGGGGCCCGCCCCTCCCCGCCCCGTGGAATGGCGCGGCCTCGGACGCCGTGGTGGCGCCGGGCGGCGGCCCGCTCACCAGCGGTCGGAGCGCATGCGCAGTTCCCAGTTGCCGGCGCGCAGGCTGTACACACCCACGGCGCCGTAGCGCTGCTCGCCCTTTTCGTCCCAGGTCATGGTGCCGGTGACGGGCGCGTAGCCGTTGATGGCCCGCAGGGCCTTGGTGATCTCCTTCGGATCGGCGGACTTGGCCTGCTTGATGGCGGCCGACAGCACGTAGGTGGCGTCGTAGCTGTAGTGGCCGCCGTAGGCGGGCGGCTTCTTGAACGCGGTGTTGTAGCGGTCCAGGAACTGGCGGCCGGTGATGAACTCGCGCGCCTCCAGCACGGGCGAGGTGGCATAGATGGCCGTGACCATCCCCATGCCCTTGACCATGTCGGTGGTCTTGATGGTATCGCCGCCCAGCACGGACAGCTGGGTGTAGTTGATCTTCTGCAGCGCCTGCAGCAGCGCCAGCACCTGGAAGTCGTTGAGCGTGGTGACGATCACGCCCACCTTCGCCGTCTGGATGCGGCGGGCCACCTCGTCGAAATCCGTGGTCTTGTCGTCGAACGACTGGCGCACGGTGACTTCCTTCTTCTCCGTCGCCAGCTGCTTGGCCGCGCCATCGGCCAGGCCCTTGCCGTAGGGCGTGCCGTCGTCCAGCACGGCGTAGCTGGCGGTGCTGAGCTGCGTGGCCGCGAACGAGCCCATGGCGCGGGCCTGCAGGTTGTCATTGGCCACCAGGCGCAAGGTGGTCTGCAGGCCCAGTTCGGTGAAGCGCGGGTTGGTGGAGATGGCCAGCTGCGCGATGCCCTTTTCGGCATAGATGGGCGCCGCCGCGATGCTGACGCCCGAATTGAGGTTGCCGATGACCGCCACCACGCCGGACTCCACCAGCTGCTGCGCGGCTTTCTTGCCGGAGTCGGCGTCGGCCCGGTCGTCCTGCGCGACCACTTCCAGGGTGACGGTCTTGCCATCGACCGTGAAGCCGGACTTGTTGAGCTCCTGCACCGCCAGCGTCACGCCGTTGAGCATATCCTGCCCCATCGCGCCGAGCGGCCCCGACAGCGGCTGGGCCACGCCGATCTTGATGGTGTCGGGCACCTTGCTGCACCCTGCCCCCAACGTGGCGGCCAGCGCCGCGATCGCCAGCAGCGCGGCACGCCTGCTTCCTTGTGTGCTCATAGACCCAGCTCCAATCCATTCAGTGGTTTACATGTATCCGGATGTATATAAGACCGAAGAGTCTTACGCTATCGGGTAACCCCTGCTCCATAGCAAGTTACATCCATTAGCAATTTCCCTCCCAGGCCGAAAGCGGTGCTAATGCACCCGCACAGTGCGCTTTCAGGTATCCGCGGCGATCCATCGGGGTTTTCACCCCGCCGGCGCACCAGCATGGGCGTATTTATTGCTTAAGCTTGGGGCATGACCGACTCCCTGCGCATCGTGGTGGTGGCCCCCGACCTGGCGGTGGGCGCCGAGGACGACGAGCACGCCCAGCTGCAGGCCGAGCGCTCGCGGGCGCTGCGCATCGGCCTGCTGGAAAACAACTTCAATCTGGTGGCCACGCTGCCGGCCGACGTGTTCCTGAGCGAGCGGCTCGCGCAGCTGCAGCCCGACCTGGTGATCGTGGACGCCGAGAGCGACGCCCGCGACGCGCTGGAGCACGTGGTGATGGCCACCCGCGATGCGCCCCGCGCCATCGTGATGTTCACCAACGACGACGATCCCTCCCACGTGCGGCAGGCAGTGGCCGCGGGCGTGTCGGCCTACATCGTGGCCGGGCTGTCGCCCCAGCGCATCCGCCCGATCCTGGACGTGGCGATGGCGCGCTTTCAGCACGAGCAGGCCCTGCGCGCCGAACTGGCCGATGCGCGCAGCGAGCTGAAGGACCGCAAGACCATCGACCGCGCCAAGGGCCTGCTGATGCAGCGCCAGGGCCTGACCGAACAGGCCGCCTACGACAAGCTGCGCAAGAGCGCGATGGACAAGGGCATGAAGCTGGTCGAGGTGGCCCAGCGCATGCTGGACGTGGCGGACCTGCTGGGCTGACCGGCGCGGCCGGCGGCGCTGCACAAGGGCAGTGCGGCACTGCACCATCGCGCGGCTTCCGTGCCCGGCCCTGCACGCGCCGCGGCCCGCTTTGGCCCAGGGCCACGCGGCGCCCGGCGCCGGACGGTTCGAGCCAAAAAAGGCCTCCAGCGCAATCAACACTAGGGCATATCGCTACAAAAAAAAATAGCAAATAGCCCGCATGGCCCGCTCTGGCACAAGGCTTGCAATGACGGAGGCAAGACCAACGTTGGTCGATTGCCAGGCCCCACCCAATGGCGGGTGCGACCTGGCAGAACCCGGACAAAGGCGTCCCCACCGCTCGCGGCGCTGCCCCCAAGGCAGCCTGCGGGCGTGTGAGGACGCCTTTTTTGTTTTTCACGTTGCCAGCCAAGCCAAGGGATGCCTTCCATGACCGACCTGTCCAAAACCAGTCTCCACCGCCGCACCGTGCTGCAGGCCGCCGCCGTGGGGGCCGTGGGCGTGAGCCCCGCGCTGCGCTCCATGGTGCATGCAGCCGGCTCCGACGCGCCGGAAAAGAAGGAAGTCAAGATCGGCTTCATCCCCCTCACCGACTGCGCCAGCGTGGTGATGGCCTCGGTGCTGGGCATCGACCAGAAGTACGGTGTGAAGATCGTGCCCTCCAAGGAAGCGAGCTGGGCGGGCGTGCGCGACAAGCTGGCCAACGGCGAGCTGGACTTCGCCCACGTGCTGTACGGCCTGGTGTACGGCGTGCACTTGGGTGTCGGCGGCCCCAAGAAGGACATGGCCGTGCTCATGACCCTGAACAACAACGGCCAGGCCATCACGCTGAGCAAGAAGCTCGCCGATGCCGGCGCGGTGGACGGCGCGGGCCTGGCCCAGCTCATGGCCAAGGAAAAGCGCGAATACACCTTCGCGCAGACCTTCCCCACCGGCACGCACGCCATGTGGCTGTACTACTGGCTGGCCGCCAACGGCATCGACCCGCTCAAGGGGGCCAAGGTCATCACCGTGCCGCCGCCGCAGATGGTGGCCAACATGCGCGTGGGCAACATGGACGGCTTCTGCGTGGGCGAGCCCTGGAACCACCGCGCCATCATGGACGGCATCGGCGTCACCGCCACCACCACGCAGGACATCTGGAAGGACCACCCCGAGAAGGTGCTGGGCACCACGTCGGAGTTCGTGCAGAAGTACCCCAACACCGCGCGCGCCGTGACGGCCGCCATCCTGGAGGCCGGCCGCTGGATCGACGAGGGCCTCGCCAACAAGAACAAGATGGCCGAAACCATCGCCGGCAAGGCCTACGTGAACACCAGCGTGGACGCCATCAACCAGCGCATCCTGGGCCGCTACCAGAACGGACTGGGCAAGACCTGGGACGACCCCAACTACATGAAGTTCTACAACGACGGCGCGGTGAACTTCCCCTACCTGTCCGACGGCATGTGGTTCCTCACGCAGCACAAGCGCTGGGGCCTGCTCAAGGACCACCCGGACTACCTGGCCGTCGCCAAGTCGATCAACCGCACCGAGCTGTACAAGCAGGCCGCCACTGCCGCCAAGGTTCCCCTGCCCAAGAGCGACATGCGCTCCAGCAAGTTGATGGACGGCGTCGTCTGGGACGGCAAGGACCCGGCCAAGTACGCCGACAGCTTCAAGATCAAGGCCTGACCCCGGGCCCCGCCCGAGCCGCCCGCCCCCAGCCCCCGCCAGGAGAATCCCACCATGGTCAGCGCCGTCTTCCACGCCCCGCCGGAGCCCACCCCAGCCGCGCCCCTTCTGCTATGCAAACGATAGCAACACCGGCAATCAAAACGCCGGCATCGGGGCAAAAACCACTGCAGTCCGCCCGCCCAGCCGCCGCGGCGCGCGCGCTGGGCGGCCGCCTCGCGCGCCTTCTGGCTCGCCGTGCTGCCGCCGGTCTGCG
>NZ_BAAJYR010000263.1:0-4872 GCF_057546605.1 Acidovorax sp. KPB24-03
GGGGGCGCCCTTGGCATCCCAGACCAGCGTCTCCACCGGGTACTCGTCCTTGCGGGTCATGGCGCCGATCTGCTGGACGATCACGGCCGAAGCAGCCGCCACTTCCGGGTTCCATGCGAACACGCCGACCCTGCCGTAGAACACGGCCGGCGCGTCGGCATCAAGGCGACGGTCCGGGCACATCACCAGGCCGCGGTCCCGCATGACCCGCAATGCGCCGACGGGCACGGCCTTGACCGTGGGCGTGGTGCGCTCGGTGCTGTGGCCGGGGCAGACATTGGCTGAGCGGGTCACCATGTCTTCGGCCACCTGCCGGTCGGACTGCGCGAATGTGGG
Organism: Acidovorax sp. KPB24-03; assembly: GCF_057546605.1. Classification (NCBI taxonomy): domain Bacteria; kingdom Pseudomonadati; phylum Pseudomonadota; class Betaproteobacteria; order Burkholderiales; family Comamonadaceae; genus Acidovorax; species Acidovorax sp. KPB24-03. Next base: position 337 of record NZ_BAAJYR010000263.1, read on the forward strand.
CAGGGTCGCACCAGACAGGGCGAGCAAAGCGAAAGCGGACTTCCAATGCATGGGGTGAAAACTCCTTGTGGGGTAAAACTCCAAACCTTGCAGCCGCACTGGAGGGGGCGGCTGCGAAGGACGCGATCAGATCCTATCAACCCGGTCGCCGGGCGCTGCCCAGGGAGGGGACAGGGGCAGGCTCCCCCGCCCGCTCCCCCACCCCTGGCCTCACTTCACCAGCGCCAGCAAATCCTTGAAGGCCGGGTGTTCCGCCGTGCGCGCCCATTCGAAGATGACCATCTCCGTCGTAACCAGTTCGGCGCCCGCGCCGGCCAGGCGGTCAAAGGCGGCGTCGCGGTTGCGCTCGGTGCGGGAGCCGCAGGCGTCGGTCACCACGCACACGTCGAATTCGTCCTCCAGCAGGTCCAGCGCCGTCTGCAGCAGGCACACATGGGCCTCGCAGCCGGCGATCACGATGGCGCCAGGCTCTTCGGCCGTGGGCTGGGGTTTCTGCAGGTGCTTGGGCAGGCTGCGGGCGTTGCCGGCAGGCGGCTTCGGCTCGGGGCGCAACCATTCGCCCAGGCCTTCCTCGGCCGCGCTGAAATGCATCTTGGCCAGGGTCTTGCGGCACAGCGCACGCAGCGCCGGATCGTTGGGCCCCAGGCGCGAGGGGTTTTGCTCGGTGCCCCATACCGGCACCTCCATCAACTGGGCCGCCCGGGCCAGGCGCAGCGCGTTGGCCAGCACGGCCGGGCCTTCGAAAATGGCGGGCATCAGGCGTTCCTGGTAATCGACCAGGACGAGTTGGGATTCGGAGGCGTCGAGCAGCATGGGCGGGGTGCGCTGGGCAAAAGGTGAAAGATGCGGGGATTGTCGCAGCCGTGCCTGGCGCAGGTTCCTTGGGGGCGTGCGACGGGGGTGGACCGGCGCGGGAACGCCCGATCCGCCCAGTGGTAGTCAGCGCGTCAGGCGCAGCAGCCGGCCCTGGGGGCCATCGGTCAGCAAGTACAGCCAGCCGTCCGGACCCTGGCGCACGTCGCGGATGCGTTCGGCCAGGCCGCCGAGCAGGTATTCGTCGCGCACCACCTTGCCGTTCGCCAGCTCCAGCCGGTGCAGCCGGCTGAACTTGAGCGAGCCGATGAACAGGCTGCCCCGCCAGTCGGCACCGTAGCGGTCGCTGGTCAGGAAGGCCATGCCCGAGGGCGCGATGGACGGCACCCAGTAGTGCAGCGGTGGCTCCATGCCCGCCTTGTGCGTCAGCCCTTCACCGATCTTGCCGCCGCCATAGTTTTCGCCGTAGGTGACGACCGGCCAGCCGTAATTGCGGCCGGCCTGGGGCACATTGATTTCATCGCCCCCCTGCGGGCCGTGCTCGTGGATCCACAGCCGACCGTCCGGGGCGATGGTCGCGCCCTGCGGGTTGCGGTGGCCCCAGCTCCAGATTTCTGGCAGCGCGCCGGCGCCGGTCGGGTTGCCCGGACCTGGCGAACCATCGGGCTGCACATGGATGATCTTGCCCAGGTGGCCGTCGAGCTTTTGGGCGTCTTCCTTGCGGGAGGAGCGCTCGCCCACGGCCAGAAAGAGGGACCCGTCCCGGGCCTGCGCAATGCGGCAGCCGAAGTGCAGCGAGCTCTGCACCTTGGGCCGTTGGCTGAAGATCACCCGCACGTCGGTCAAGGCAGTTTCGCCGGGGGGCAGCACCGCGCTCGCCATGGCGGTGCTGTTGCCGGTCTCGCCCTGCGGCGCAGGCTCGGAGTAGCAAAAGAAGATGCGCCGGTTGCGTTCGAAATCCGCGTCGGTGACCACATCGAGCAGGCCGCCCTGCCCGCCGAACACGACCGGCGGCAGGCCGGACACGGGCGAATGGATCCGGCCATTGGCCTCGATCACCCGCAGACGGCCGGAGCGCTCCGTCACCAGGAACCGTCCGCCCGGAAGGAACGCCACCGCCCAGGGGTTGGCGAGATCCTGGGCCACAGTCACCGCCTGGCCTTGCGTCTTTGCTGCCTGCGGCACGACGGGACGAGCCGGTTGGGCGCGGGCCTCCACGCCGGACACCATTGCCGCAGCGCCAGATGTAACCAATAACAGCCCGTAAAAAAACAGAAGACAGAGAGCCAGATTTATCGAATTTCATACAGCGGAAATTTTGTAACACAAGGACCTGCCAGTCATCGCGTGCCCAGGGAAAAGTAGGACTCGCCGAATTTCGTTTCGAGAGGGAAGAGCATGCCACGCAGCCGCTTCATAGCCAAAAGCCATGGGGCTTTGGTTTTGCGACACTTTTTGCTAATGGAAGCCGGAACATGCGTGATAACCTCGCGCCCCATGTCTCGATGGATCTGCCTCTTGTTGCTGGCCTGCGCCAGCGCCCACGCCGCCCCCAACAATGCGCCCTCCGATGATTTAGACCGTCTTGTCCGCGAAAGGACGATGCTTTCGCAATTCCAGGAAGCCCGGCACAACGTGCAGGACAAGGCTGGAGAAGTCGTTGCCACGGCAATGGGATTTCTCGGCGTGCCCTACCGCCGGGGTGGCAATGACGTCGAAACCGGTTTTGATTGCAGCGGCTTCATCCGCACGATCTACGGCAAGGCGGCGGGCCTGGTGCTCCCGCGCCGGGCTGACCAGCAAGCGGCCGCCACCGAGAAGATCGAGAAGAAAGACCTTCAACCGGGCGACCTCGTCTTCTTCAACACCATGCGCCGCGCTTTCAGCCATGTGGGCATGTACGTGGGTGACGGCAAGTTCATCCACTCGCCCCGCAGCGGTGCGGAAGTCCGCGTGGAAGACATGGGCGCCTCTTACTGGCAGCGGCGCTTCAACGGCGCCCGCCGCGTGAGTACCGAAGACGGCGGCAAGGACGGCTCCGCCAACTGAGCGCTCTGGCGTGGTGCACCGCGTGCGCATGGTGAAGCCGCCTGGGCCTGTCAGGGTTTGATGACGGTCGTTGTTTCCGTGCTGCGAATGGGTTCGCCCACCACATTCACGGGACGGGCATCGGGATTGCGCAGCATTTCCTTGGCGGCAGCCATGTCGGCCTGGTAGCGCGCCCGGGCCTGTGATTCGCACGACTTGCGGGCACCCGCTTCACCCGCACGGCATTCTTCCAAACCCACTTTCAAACCACCGCCCGCTTCACGGATCGCGGTCTGATAGCGTTGCGCAGGGGTGGTGTCCGGCCGTGCGCCGCGATCCAGCGATGCCTGATCGCTCTGTGCGAGGGCCGTGGAGGGCAGCATGGCGCCCCCGGTGGCCGCGGCCAGCGCCAACACGGTGGCGGACAAGAAAGTGCGGGGGGATCGGATGGGCATGGGCTTTCCTTTCTTTTCTTGTGGGAGAGCCATGACCTTATCCAGCCCGCAATTCGCCAGGCGCGGGATTCACGCGCGTCGGCTTGTCGGCCGGCTCCCACACCCCGCACGCCGCTTACCCGCTGCCTGATCTTCCCCGAAACCCCCTATCTTCGGCCTGCAGCACAGTGCGCCTCGTCCGACATGGCGCCTTGGGGGCCGCCGGGTAGATTCGCCCTATCTCAACCAGAAAGTGCCTGCCCATGTTTTCCGTCCTCGGTGTTCTTCTCGTCGGTCTCGTGGTGGGCTTGCTCGCCCGTGCGCTCAAGCCAGGGGATGACAAGCTCGGCTGGATCATGACGGCGCTGCTCGGCGTGGCCGGGTCATTCCTGGCCACCTACATCGGACTCGCCATGGGCTGGTACCAGGAGGGCGAGCCAGCCGGCTGGATCGCCTCCATCCTGGGCGCGATGCTGCTGCTGGTGGTGTACAGCTTCTTCAAGAGCAAGAACTGAAAGGCGGCCGCCCCGTGGCGAAACGTGTTCCCAGCGCCTCGGCCCTGGCCGGCAACGACCCCGATCTGCTGGCAGCCGTGCAGCGCAGCCGGCGCCTGCTGCACCGGCGCGCACTGATGGCCGCCGCGGCGGGCACCGTGCCCATTCCGGGCCTCGATTGGGCGGTGGACGCGGCCTTGCTGTCCCGACTGGTGCCGCAGATCAATGCGGAGTTCGGCCTGACGCCCGAGCAGATCGACCGGCTCACGCCCCACAAGCGCGAGCAGGTGCAGAAGGCGGTCGGCCTCATCGGGTCGGCCTTGATCGGCAAGTTCGTCACCCGCGAGCTGGTGATCCGGGCCACCCAGGCCGTGGGCATGCGTCTTACGGCCAAGCAGGCGGCCAAATATGTGCCGCTGGCCGGCCAGGCCGTGGCGGCCGTCCTGGGCTACACCACGCTGCGCCTGCTCGGCGAGCAGCACCTGCGCGATTGCGTGGAAGTCGCCAAGGCGGCCCAACTCACCCTGCCGGCGCCACAGGCCGATTCGAAGCGCTGAATCCCCGCCCGGCGGCCCAGCATTCGAACGCGGCCGCTCGCCCGGCACAATGGCCGCCCATGCCGCCGCGCCCCCCCGCTGACTCCCCTCGCGCCAAGCGCCCTTCCGTTGCCTCGGCTGCGCGCGAGCACGCGATCGGCGCCTGGGTCTCCGCGCTGCAGCGCCGGGCCGATGCCGCCACGCTGGCGCGGCTGCCCACCCTGTCCGATG
>NZ_BAAJYR010000264.1:0-4826 GCF_057546605.1 Acidovorax sp. KPB24-03
TGCCCGACCGAGGTGCTGTGCGAGCAGGCCTGCGTGCGCAACTCGCATGACGACAAGCCGGTGGAGATCGGCGCGCTGCAGCGCCACGCCACCGATGCGTACTTTGCCGACCCGGGCGCGCCCCTGTTCACCCGCGCCGCGCCCACGGGCCGCCGGGTGGCCGTGGTGGGCGCGGGGCCCGCAGGGCTGGCCTGCGCCCATGGCCTGGCGGTGCGCGGGCACGACGTGGTGCTGTTCGAGGCGCGTCCCAAGCTGGGCGGTTTGAACGAATACGGCCTGGCCAGCTACAAGACCACGGGCGGCTTCGCGCAAAAGGAAATCGAATGGCTGCTGTCCATCGGCGGCATCGAGGTGCGCTGCAATCAGGTGCTGGGCCGCGATGCCACCGTGGACAGCCTGCTTCAGGCCTACGACGCCGTGTTCCTGGGTTTGGGACTGGCGGGCGTCAATGCGCTGGGCATCGCCGAGCCGCAGGTCGAGGGGCTGTGCAACGCGGTCGACTTCATTGCCGACGTGCGCCAGGCGCAGGACCTTTCGACCGTCCCCGTGGGCCGCCGCGTGGTCGTGATCGGCGGCGGCATGACGGCTGTGGACGCTGCCGTGCAGGCGCGCAAGCTGGGCGCCGAAGAGGTGACGATCGTCTATCGCCGCGGTGCCGACGGCATGTCTGCCTCCGCCGTGGAGCAGCGCTGGGCGCAGACGAACGGCGTGGCCATCCGCCACTGGGCGGCGCCGAAGGAACTGCTCAGCGAAGGCGGGGTGGTGCGTGGCATGCGGTTCGCGGCCACGGCCCTGGCGGGTGGACGCCTCGTGGACACGGGCGAATCCTTCACGCTGGAGGCCGACATGGTGCTCAAGGCCATCGGCCAGAGCTACCTGCCCGAGCATGCAGGTCCCACGGTGGCCCTGCAGGGCGGGCGCATCGCCACCGACGACATGGGCCGCACCAGCGTGGCGCGGCTGTGGGCCGGCGGGGACTGCCGTGCCGGCGGGCGCGACCTCACGGTCGAGGCGGTCGAGCACGGCAAGGTGGCCGCCCTCTCCATCAGCGAGGCGCTGCGCGGCTGACGGCCGGCGCCTTCTCCCTCCAACACCCCGCACCCCCGGAGCATTTCCCATGGCAGACATCCGCAGCCGCTTTCTCGGCATCGAGAGCCCCAATCCATTCTGGCTGGCCTCCGCACCGCCCACCGACAAGGAAATCAATGTCACCCGCGCCTTCGAGGCGGGCTGGGGCGGCGTGGTCTGGAAGACGCTGGGCGAAGACCCGCACGTGGTCAACGTCAACGGCCCGCGCTATGCCACGCTGATGTCGCAGGACCGCCGCGTGATCGGGCTCAACAACATCGAGCTCATCACCGACCGCCCGCTGAAGACCAACCTGGACGAGATCCGCCGCGTCAAACGCAACTGGCCCGACCGCGCAATGATCGTCTCGCTCATGGTGCCCTGCGTGGAAGAAAGCTGGAAGCGCATCCTGCCCATGGTGGAGGACGTGGGGGCCGACGGCATCGAGCTGAACTTCGGCTGCCCGCACGGCATGAGCGAGCGCGGCATGGGCGCCGCCGTGGGCCAGGTGCCCGAATACATCCAGATGGTGACAGCTTGGTGCAAGCACTACAGCCGGCTGCCGGTGATCGTGAAGCTCACGCCCAACATCACCGACGTGCGCCAGCCCGCCCGCGCTGCCCAAGCCGGCGGGGCGGATGCGGTGTCGCTCATCAACACCATCAACTCCATCATGGGCGTGGACTTGGAGCGCATGGCCATGAGCCCCAGCACCGGCGGCCTGGGCTCGCACGGCGGCTATTGCGGCCCGGCGGTCAAGCCCATCGCGCTCAACATGGTGGCCGAGATCGCGCGCGACGCGCAGACCGCCGGCCTGCCCATCAGCGGCATCGGCGGCATCTCCACCTGGCGCGATGCGGCCGAGTACATCGCCCTGGGCTGCGGCACCGTGCAGGTGTGCACGGCGGCCATGGTGTACGGCTTCAAGATCGTGCAGGACATGTGCGATGGGCTGTCCAACTTCATGGACGCGCACGGCTACCACACCCTCGACGACTTCCGCGGCCAGGCCGTGCCGACGGTCAAGGACTGGAAGCAGCTGGACCTGAACCACATCGACAAGGCGGTGATCGACCAAGATGCCTGCATCCAGTGCGGCCGCTGCCACGTGGTGTGCGAAGACACGTCGCACCAGGCCATCACCTTCACCAAGGATGGCGGCGTGCGCCGGTTCGAGGTGAACGAGGCCGAATGCGTGGGCTGCAACCTGTGCGTGTCGATCTGCCCCGTGCCCGAATGCATCACGCTGCGCAGCCTCGCGCCTGGCGAGGTCGATGCGCGCACCGGCAAGGTGGTGACAGGCGAGTACGCCAACTGGACCATGCACCCCAACAACCCGCAGCGCGTGGCCGCCTGAGCCGCGCTGCCGCGGCCCATTGCCCGCGTTGGTGCGCACCTTCGCGCCCGCCTTCCGCCTGCCAGCCTGTCTGCAACGTCTCGGAGACAGCCCCATGAAGACCCTGCATGCCCCCGGTGCCAGCAACGAACTGTGGAACGACGACCTGGCGCCCACCCAGCCGCACCAGCGCACCTGGCGCTGGTACCACTTCGCGGCCCTGTGGGTGGGCATGGTGATGTGCATCCCCGCCTACACGCTGGCCGCCAGCCTGATCGACAGCGGCATGTCGTGGGGACAGGCGGTGGGCACGGTGTTCCTGGGCAACCTGATCGTGCTGGTGCCCATGCTGCTCATCGGCCACGCAGGGGCCAAGTACGGCATTCCCTATGCGGTGCTGGCGCGCGCGTCGTTCGGCACGCGCGGCGCCAAGCTGCCGGCGCTGCTGCGCGCACTGGTGGCCTGCGGCTGGTACGGCATCCAGACCTGGTTTGGCGGCATGATGATCTACACGCTGGCCGGCGTGCTCCTCGGGCATCCCCTGGAGGGCGACAAGATCGCGGGGCTGGGCATCAACCTGGGCCAGCTGGTGTGCTTCCTGGTGTTCTGGGCCATCCAGTTCTATTTCGTGGTGCACGGCATCGAGTCCATCCGCAAGCTCGAAACGTGGACGGCGCCGATCAAGATCGTCATCTGCTTTCTGCTGCTGTGGTGGGCGTATGACAAAGCGGGCGGTTTCGGGCCCATCCTGGACCAGCCCTCGCAGTTCGCGCCCGGCGGCAAGAAGGCGGGGCAGTTCAGCGCCGTGTTCTGGCCGTCGCTGACCGCCATGGTGGGCTTCTGGGCCACGCTGGCGCTCAACATTCCCGACTTCACGCGGTTTGCCCGGTCGCAGCGCGATCAGGTGGTAGGCCAGGCCATCGGCCTGCCCGTGCCCATGGGCCTGCTGGCCGCGCTGGCGGTGTTCGTGACCTCGGCCACGGTGGTCATCTATGGCAAGGCGCTGTGGGACCCGGTGGACCTGGCCAGCCGCATGACGGGCGCGGCCGTGCTGATCGCGCTCATCATCCTGCTGATCGACACCGTCAGCGTGAACCTCGCTGCCAACCTCGTGGGACCGGCGTACGACTTCTCCGCGCTGAGCCCGTCGCGCATCAGCTATCGGGTGGGCGGCTACATCACCGTGGGCATCGCCATCGCGATGATGCCGTGGAAGATCCTCGAATCGACACAGGGCTACATCTTCACCTGGCTCATCGGCTACTCGGCGCTGCTGGGGCCGGTGGCCGGCATCCTGATGGTGGACTACTACCTGGTGCGTCGCACCGAGCTGGACGTGGCCGCGCTGTACGAGGAGCGCGGCGCCTACCGCTACCGCGGCGGCTGGAATGCGGTGGCCGTGGTGGCCTTCGTGCTGGGCGTGGCGCCCAACGTTCCCGGCTTTCTGAACGCGGCGTTCCCGGCCACCTTCCCCGGTGTGGGCGAGGTGTTCAAGCAGATCTATGCCTATGCCTGGTTCATCGGCCTGGCCATTGCCGCCGTGGTGTACCGCCTCGGCATGGCCGGCCAGGCACGCCCGGCACCCACTCCGCTGCGCCGCGCCTGAGCACGGCGACCACCCCTTCATCCTTCAGGAGACCTGCCATGAGCCCGACCCCTTCCAACGCCGTGCTGATCCGCGGCGGCACCGTGGTGCATGCCGACCGCGAAGAGCACGCCGACGTGCTGTGCGTGGACGGCCGCATCGCCGCCGTGGGCCCCGATGTGGCGGGCGAGGCGCCTGCCGGTGCCGAGACGCTGGATGCGAGCGGCCAGTACGTGCTGCCGGGCGGCATCGATCCGCACACGCACATGCAGCTGCCCTTCATGGGCACCGTCACCATGGACGATTTCTTCACCGGCACGGCGGCGGGCCTGGCGGGTGGGACCACCAGCATCATCGACTTCGTGATCCCCGATCCGCAGGAGCCGATGATGGAGGCCTACCGCAAGTGGCGCGGCTGGGCCGAGAAATCGGCGGCCGACTATGGCTTTCACGTGGCCGTCACCTGGTGGAGCGAGCAGGTGCGGGCCGACATGGGCACGCTGGTGCAGGAAGAGGGCGTCAACAGCTTCAAGCACTTCATGGCCTACAAGAACGCCATCATGTGCGACGACGAAACGCTGGTGAACAGCTTCCGGCGCGCGCTGGAGCTGGGCGCCATGCCCACCGTGCACGCCGAGAACGGCGAACTCGTCTACCTGCTGCAGCAGGAGGTGGCCAAGATGGGCATCACCGGTCCCGAGGGCCATCCGCTGGCCCGCCCGCCCATGGTGGAGGCCGAGGCGGCCAACCGCGCCATCGCCATCGCCGACGTGCTGGGCGTGCCCATCTACGTGGTGCATGTGAGCTGCGCCGAGGCGGCCGAGGCCATCGCCCGCG
>NZ_BAAJYR010000265.1:0-4812 GCF_057546605.1 Acidovorax sp. KPB24-03
GCCCGGCAGCGACTCGGACGCCAGTGCGGCGGCGGTGCCGCACGCCGCCGGGCCATTGGCCGGTGGCCCGGCCCCGGCGGGACCGCTCTAAAGGATCGGCTTGAAAGGGCGCTGGTACGCGGGTGGCGTGGCGCCTCAGCCGCCCATCACCACCGGGCCGCCCTTGGCCAGCGCCCGCTGGTAGGCCGGGCGGGCCCGCATGCGGGCCTGGTAGGCCTTCAGGTGCGTGTGCTGGTCGGCGTTCTGCACGCGGCTCATGGCTGCCTCGACCGGAAAGCTCATCTGGAAATCGGCCATGGTGAGGTCGGCTCCGGCAAACCAGGCGTTGCGCGACAGGTGGTCGTCGATGAAGGCCAGGGCCGTGGCCAGATTGGGATCCACCAGCTTTTGCTCCGCCTTGCCGCACACGGCCCGCGCGATGGGCCGCACGAAGAACGGCATGGGCTGTTTGGGCAGCGTCTGGAAGACCAGCTTCATCACCAGCCAGTTCATCAGCGAGCCTTCGGCGTAGTGCATCCAGAAGCGGCACTGGCGGCGTTCGGGCGTGCCGCGCGCGGGCTCCAGGTGCGCGAGCTCGCCCTGCGCCTGCGCGCCGTAGCGGTCCACCAGGGCTTCGATGATGGCGCCCGATTCGGCGATGACCTCGTCGCCTTCGGTGATGACTGGCGACTTGCCGAGCGGATGGATCTTGCGCAGCTCCGGCGGCGCCAGGCGGGTGCGCGGGTCGCGCTGGTAGGTCCGGAGTTCGTAGGGCACGCCCAGTTCTTCCAGGAGCCACAGGACGCGCTGCGAGCGCGAGGTTTCGAGGTGGTGGACGGTCAGCATGGCGCCATCGTAGCGGGCGCGCGCCGGGCCGGATACCACCGCCGTCCCGCAGCGGACATCGCCCGGGGCCTGGGGCGCCGGGGCTACACGCCGCGCGCGCGATCGGCCGCGAACTGGCGGCGGAATTCGCCGAAGCGGCCCGCATCCAGCGATTCGCGCACCTCGCGCATCAGGTTCAGGTAGTAGTGCAGGTTGTGGATGGTGGTGAGCATCGGGCCCAGCATCTCGCCGCAGCGGTCCAGGTGGTGCAGGTACGCGCGGCTGAAGCCGCCGCGGCCGCCCTGGTCCCAGGCCACGCCCTCGGCGCCCGCGCAGGCATGGCAGGTGCAGGTGGTGTCGAGTGGCTGGTGGTCGGCCTTGTGGCGCGCATTGCGCAGCTTCAGGTCGCCATACCGCGTGAAGATCGTGCCGTTGCGCGCATTGCGCGTGGGCATCACGCAGTCGAACATGTCCACGCCCTGCGCCACGCCTTCCACCAGGTCCTCGGGCGTGCCCACGCCCATGAGGTAGCGCGGCTTGTGCGCCGGCAGGCGGTGCGGCGTGTGCGCCATGATGCGCAGCATCTCGTCCTTGGGCTCGCCCACCGAAACGCCGCCCACCGCGTAGCCGGGAAAATCCATCTCCACCAGCCGGTCGAGCGATTCGGCCCGCAGATTCTCGAACATGCCGCCCTGCACGATGCCGAACAGTGCGTTGGGGTTGTTCAGGCGGTGGAATTCGTCTTGGCTGCGCTGCGCCCAGCGCAGGCTCATTTCCATCGAGGTGCGCGCCTCGCGCTCGGTGGTCAGGTGGCCCTTGGTTTCGTACGGGGTGCACTCGTCCAGCTGCATCACGATGTCGGAATTGAGCGTGGTCTGGATCTGCATGCTCACCTCGGGCGACATGAAGAGCTTGTCGCCGTTCACGGGCGAGGCGAAGTGCACGCCTTCCTCGGTGATCTTGCGCATCGCGCCCAGGCTCCACACCTGGAAGCCGCCGGAGTCGGTGAGGATGGGCTTGTCCCATTTCTCGAACGCGTGCAGGCCGCCGAAGCCCTGCATCACGTCCAGCCCCGGGCGCATCCACAGGTGGAACGTGTTGCCCAGGATGATCTGCGCGCCCATATCGTGCAGGCTCTGCGGCATCACGCCCTTGACGGTGCCGTAGGTGCCCACGGGCATGAAGATGGGGGTCTGCACCACGCCGTGGTTCAGGGTGAGGGTGCCGCGTCGCGCGTGGCTTTCGGGGTCGGTGGTCAGGAGGTCGAACTGCAGCATGGCGCGCATTGTCCCAGACGCCCACAGGGTCGGGGGCGCGGCGGGGCGCCGGTACACTGGACCGCACTGCCTGCCGGGCGAGCGGAGCGCATCGCCGGCAGGCCCCTCAGACTCCCGGAAAGGACACGGACATGCTCAAGATCCTCATCGCCGTCGATGGCTCGGACCTCTCCCTGGATGCGGTGCACCACACCCTGGCCCTGCTGCGGCAGGGGCTGCGCGCCAGCGTCGTGCTGGCCCATGTGCAGGAGCCAGCCACGCTCTACGAAATGGTGGTGTCGCGCGACCCGGACCTCATCGCGGCGGCCAGCCTGGAAGCCGGCCTGCACCTGATGGCCCCGGCCCGTGCGATCTTCGAGGCCGCGGGCGTGGAGCACGAAACCGATGTGGGCGTGGGCGACGTGGCGAACACACTGGTGGACATCGCCGAGCGCCACGGCTGCGGCATGCTGGTGATCGGCGCCCGCGGGCAGGGCGCGATCAGCAGCGCGTTGCTGGGGTCGGTGTCGCAGGCGCTCGTGCATGCGAGCCATGTGCCCGTGACCATCGTCAAGCACGCGGACGTGCTGGAAACCGTGGATGTGAATGCCGAGGGCGGGCAGGAAACCCTGGCCTGACCCGTTTCAAAAATCCTCAGGCGGCCTTGCGGAAAGGCTCGCTCGGGCGCTGCAGCTTGCCGTGCGGCAGGCTCGCCAGGCGCTTGAACATGCGCCGGCAGTAGCCGTTGATCCACAGGCATTTGTTGAGCTCGTCCACCGGCAGCGGGCCGGAGACGACGACGATGTCGTTGGCCACATCCAGCGCACCGGCCGCGCGCAGGCGCCGGCGCGTGTTGCTGGCCCAGGACTGGATGCGCGACGGCGTGCCGTGCTGGTGGACTTCGCCCGTGTGCGCATCGAAGGCAATGGCGACGGTATCGGTCTTCAGCTTGAAACGGCGCTCGCCCGTGACGGCACTGGGCGCCTCGCGCATGTCGTACAGGTAGTAACTTCCAGCCTTGAGCTGATATTGCATGTCCATGGTTTCGTCCTCCGAGGGGCATTGTCCCGGGGGCTTGGACCAGCAATGGTGGAGAAAGCGGCATGAAAACGCCTCTTTTTCCAGGGAGTGGTGCGCGGGGCCTGCCGGACTGCGATGTGCGTGCCATTGTGTCGGCGCGTGTGCGCCGATTCAAGGCAGCAGCCCTGTCAAAAGGGTAACGGGATGTGATGCGGCCGGCCCCTTGCCGCGCGGGCGAGGGCCGGCCGTGCGTTCAGGCGCTCAGAAATCGACCAGGCTCAGGCCGACGCTGAACACCGTGCGCTTGCGGTTGTAGTCGATCATGCTGTCGCCATAGCCGCTGAACAGGGCGGTGTGCAGGCGCAGGTTGCTCTTGCTGCCGCCCAGGCCCTTGCCCAGGTTCTGCAGCCATTCGATGCGCGCCGAGCCGCGCGGCGTGGAAGCCAGCGAGTGGCGGACGGTCACGCCCACGGTGTTGTCGCGGTCGTAGTTCCAGTTCACCTGCAGCTCGCCCCGGCCGATGTAGTCGCTGATGCCCGGGTTGTCGTCGCTGTCGGCGCTTTCGCTCAGGCGCTTCCACAGGCGCGCGTTCACGCTCCAGCGGTTGTCCAGCTCCATGCCGGTCATCAGGTACACGCGGTTCCAGCTGCGCGACAGCGGCAGGCTCTGGCCGTTGGACTGGTGCACCAGCCCGATGCCGCTGTAGCGCCAGCGCCAGCCGAAGGGCAGCTTGGCGTCGGTGGGGTACACGTACATCACTTCCGGCTCGTGGTCGGTGGCGCGGAAGGGGCGCGAGATGTCGGGGCTGAACAGCTGCCAGTACGACTGCTGCGTGTAGCCCACCCACACCGAGTCCTTCAGCGTGGGATGGCCCTGCGTGAGCAGGCCCTGGGCGATCTTGGTGCGCACCGACAGCTGGATGCGGTTCTCGGTGGTCCGGTAGTCCACGGCCGAGGTGGCGTTGTGGTCCGGCACGGGCGAGGTGGGCTGGCGGTTGACGTTGCTGCCCTTGACCACCGAGATGCTGATCGGCCGGTAGCCCCGGAAGCGGAAGGTGCCGCAATCGCTGCCCGACTCCAATTCCCAAAAGCGCGACAGCGTGCTGTACTGCTCGTCGCGGCAGCCTTCCACCTGGGCCACGTCGATGAGGCGGGTGGCAGGCAGCGTCGTGTCCACGGGGGTGGGCGGTGCGGTGCTGGCCGTGGTGTTGCCGGTCGCCGCGCTGGCCGATGCCGCAGGCGCCTTCCAGGCCTGCTGGCCCGCCCACTGGTCGAAGCAGGCCAGGCGCGCGGTGCTGTCACCGGCCATGGCGGTACAACGGCGCCAGGCGTCGCCAGCGGCCTCCGTCGGGGCAGGCGTCTGCGCCAGCGCAGCGCCCGCGGGGGCACACAGGGCCAGGGCCAGGGTGCCCAGGCGCCGCGGCGTCATGGCCGCCCGGACTGCTTGCGCAGCACGGACGGGGCGGTGGTGTGGTGTGGTGCGTTGTTCCATGTTCCTCGTATCTCCTAGCCGCAACTGCCTTGTTCCACCTGGCCGATCCAGGTGGCGCTGATGTTCTTCTTGCCGGCCGCCCCGCGCGATGCCCGCGCCCAGGTGCGGTTGCGCGCCCCAGCGACACGCACGCTCTGTGCCAGCGGCCGGCGCATGCCAGCGCACGCTGCGGCCCGCCCGGCGGCGACGTGGCGGCGGATCATGGCACGGCCGGTCATGGCGTGGCGTTCTGGGCCTTGCG
>NZ_BAAJYR010000266.1:0-4804 GCF_057546605.1 Acidovorax sp. KPB24-03
GCCGCGCCGGACGGCTACACGGTGCTCATCACCACCAACACCACGCACGCCGCCAACGAGCACCTGTACAAAAAGCTGTCCTATGACCCGGTGAAGGATTTCGTGCCGGTCACCGGCCTGGGCAAGGGCGGCCAGGTGCTGGTGGTGAACGCCGCGGCGCCCTACAGGAACGTAGGCGAGCTGATCGCGGCGGCCAAGAAGAGCCCGGGCAAGCTCAGCTTTGGCAGCGGCAGTTCGTCCAGCCGCGTCGCGGGGGAGATGCTCAAGCAACTGGCCGGCGTGGACATCCTGCACGTGCCCTACAAGAGCAACCCCCTGGCCATCACCGACCTACTGGGCGGGCAGATCGATCTCATGATCACCGACACCTCGACGGGCGTGCCGCAGATCAAGGCCGGCAAGCTGCGCGCGCTGGGCTATTCGACGAAAAAGCGCGGTGCGCAACTGCCCGACGTGCCCACCATCGAAGAGGCCGGCGTGAAGGGCTACGACATGGGCTACTGGTTCGCCGCCTACGTGCCTGCGGGCACGCCGGCCCCCGTGGTGGCGCGGCTCAACGAACTGCTTGGGCAGGCCACCAAGAGCGCGGCGGCCCAGTCGTTCTACGACATGGCGGGCTCCGAGGCCTGGACCACCACCTCCGACGAACTCGCGAAGTTCCAGGCCGCCGAAACCCAGAAATGGGGCCAGGTCATCAAGGCCGCGGGCATCCAGCCCGAATAGGTTCTCGCCCCCTCACGGCCCATCGGGCTGCGCCCTGAAGGCGCGCACGTCCCCGCCGCAGCGCACGGCGGGGAGGGCGCAGCCTTGCCCTGTACCGACGACAACACCCAAGAACCTTCCGGAGACAAAACCATGACATTCCCGTCCTTCGCGATTTACCCGCTGGGTCGCCCCCGGCTGCGCGCCATGGCGCCCGTGCTGGCTGCGGCGCTGCTGGCCGCCTGCGGCGGCAGCGATTCCCCTCCCGCGGCCACCGCCCCGCAGATGCGCCTGTCCATCACGGCCACCGAGCACGTCGCGGGCACCTACGGCAGCGTGGGCGCCTACGAGAAACTGACCGGCACCCTGCGCGGCGAGGTCGATCCCGCCGACCCGCGCAATGCGGTGATCCAGGACCTGCAACTGGCCCCCGTCAATGCGCGCGGCATGGTGGAGTACAGCGCCGACTTCGTGATGCTCAAGCCCAAGGACATGGCCCGCGCCAGCGGCGTGCTGCGCTACGACGCGCCCAACCGCGGCAACATCCTCACGCAGCCCAACCCGGCCGCGACGCCGGGCGATGCGGTGTACTTCGAGCGGGGCTACGTGATGCTGTATTCGGCCTGGCAGGGCGATGTGCCCAAGAGCACGCCCGCTCGCCTGACCGTGACGGTGCCCGTGGCCCGGAACCAGGACGGCAGCACCATCACCGGCCCGTACCGCACCGAACTCGTGCCCACGGCCGCTGTGGCTGCCATGGCGCTGCCGGGCGGCGTGTTCAACGGCACCATGATCCCGTACGAGCCCGCCAGCCTGGACAACACCCAACCCGGCTATTCGCTCACCCGCCGACGCAACGAGACCGATGCGCGCGAGCCCGTGCCCTCGGGCCAGTGGAAGTTCGCCACCTGCGATGCGGCCGCCAACCCGTTCCCGGGCACGCCCAACCCGGCCAGCGTGTGCCTGCAGGGCGGCTTCGATCCGCAGTACCTGTACGAGCTGGTCTATGTGGCGAAAGACCCCAAGGTCATGGGCGTGGGCCTGGCGGCGCTGCGCGACACGGTGAGCTTTTTCCGCAGCGCGGCGGCCGATGCCGATGGCCGGGCCAACCCGGTCGCCGGCCGCATCCAGTCCACGCTGGGGCAGGGCACCTCGCAGTCGGGCAATGCGATGAAGACCTTCCTGCACCTGGGCTTCAACCAGTCGCTGCGCGGCGGCAAGGTGTTCGACGGCATGTTCGCCCACGTGGCCGCGCGCCAGACCCACATCAACACGCGCTTCGCCGTGCCGGGCGGCGGCGGTGGGCTGCGCACCGACCACACGGCCTTCGGCCAGACGGCGCCGCGCGGGCTGGACAAGGACTACAGCGACGAGGTGAGCGGCCGGCAAGGCGGCGTGATGAAGCGCTGCGCGGCCACCGACACCTGCCCGAAGTTCTTCCTGGGCCTGTCGGGCACCGAGTTCTGGCAGCTGCAGGGCTCACCGGTGCTGACGGATGCCAACGGCCTGCGCGACCTCGCCCAGCCCGCCAATGCGCGCATCTACTACTACGCCAGCACGCAGCACGGCGGCACGGGCGGCACCGAAAGCATCAGCTACGCGCCCACGCGCAATGTCTATCCGGCCGGCACGGTGGTGCACTTCACCGACACCTTCCGCGCGCTGTTCATCGCGCTGGAAGACTGGGTGGTGCGCGGCACCGAGCCGCCAGCCAGCCAGGTGCCCAAGGTGGCCGACGGCACGCTGGTGCCGCCCGCGAAGCTCGTGTATCCGGCCATGCGGGGATTGACCTGGAGCGTGGGCGGCACGCCGACCGCCATCCCGGCGTTCGACTACCTGGCGCGCTACAACGGCTTCTCACTGCTGGACTTCGGGCCGCAGTACGTGCCGCAGGACGAGTCCGGCATCGCCACGCTGCAGCCGCCGCGCGCCGTGGGCCGCGACTACGCCATCCTGGTGCCGCAGGTGGACCCGTCCACCGGCCTAGCCCGCGCCGGCATCCAGAGCGTGGAAGCGCGCGCCCCGCTGGGCACGAGCATCGAGTTCAACTACGTGGCCACGCCGGGCATCACCGATCTGTCCAACCTCACCGGCAGCTTCATTCCCTTCCACAAGACGCGCGCCGCGCGGCTGGCGGCGGGCGATGCGCGGCCGTCGTTGGAAGAGCTGTACGGCACGCAGGCCGGCTACGTGGCCGCGGTCACCCAGGCGGCCGATGCACTGGTGGCGGGGCGCCTGCTGCTGCGGCGCGATGCAGATGCGCTGATGGCCAAGGCCAGGGCGTCTTCCGTGCTTCCCTGACGCGGAAGGATGGCGGGGCGGCGGTTTGAAAGAAAAAGTGCCGATGCCCTAGTCGTCATTGTCTCTGTTGCTATTGATTTAATAGCAATCGGTGGCGGCGCCGGTGGGCCCGCTCCGGCACAGCGCGCCGGCCAGCGCGCCCACGGTGCGCAGGGCCTCGTCGAAGCGCGCCGCGGCCGGGTGGCCGCAGTTGATGCGCACGCAGTGCGAGAAGCGCCGGTCGGTGGAAAAGAGGTGCCCCGGCGCCAGGCTGATGCCCTGGCCCAGCGCCGCGCGGTGCAGGGCCAGGGCATCCACGGACTGGGGCAGCTCCACCCACAGGAAATACCCGCCGTCCGGCCGCGACACGCGCGTGCCGGGCGGAAAGTGCTCGGCGATCAGCGCCCGTGCGCGCGCCTGCTGGCGCGCCAGCATGCCGCGCAGCTGGCGCAGGTGCCGGTCGTAGCCGCCCTGGTCCAGGTATTCCGACAGCGCCTGCTGCGACGGCGTGGCGGTCGAGAGCGTGGTCATCAGCTTCAACCGCTGCACCGCGCCGGCAAAGCGGCCCGCGGCCACCCAGCCCACGCGGTAGCCGGGCGCCAGGCATTTGCTGAACGAGCTGCAGTGCAGCACCTGGCCCCCGGTGTCGAAGGCCTTGGCCGGCGGCGGGCGGCGCGGGGCGAAGTGCAGTTCGCCATACACGTCGTCCTCGATCAGCGGCACGCCGTGGCGGGCCAGCAGCGCCACCAGCGCCTCCTTGCGCTCCTCGGGCAGGGTGCTGCCCAGCGGGTTCTGGAACGTGGGCATCAGCCAGCAGGCCTTGACGGGGTGCGCGCGCAGCGCGCGTTCCAGGGCGCCCAGGTCGATGCCTTCGCGCGGGTGGGTGGTGATCTCCACCGCGCGCAGCCGCAGCCGCTCCAGCGCCTGCAGCGCCGCGTAGAAGGTGGGCGACTCCAGCACCACGATGTCGCCCGGCTGCGTGATGGCCTCCAGGCACAGGTTGAGCGCCTCCATCGCGCCGTTGGTGGTCACGATCTCGGCCGCATCCACCGCCATGCCGTGCAGGCCGTAGCGCAGCGCGATCTGCTGGCGCAGCCGCTCGTCGCCTGGCGCCAGGTGCTGCACGATGGCGGCCGGGTCCAGCCGGCGCATGCCGCTGGACAGGCAGCGCGCCAGCCGCGCCAGCGGAAAGAGTTCAGGGCCCGGAAACGCCGACCCGAGCGGCACCAGGTGCGGGTCGCGCGCCGATCCCAGCACGTCGAACACCAAGTCGCTGATCTCCACGCCGCGCGAGCCGTCGTGCGGCGCCGAAGGCTGGGGCTCGGCCGGGACGCGGTCCGTGGCGGACGGCTGCCGGTGGCTCACGTAGTAGCCCGAGCGCGGCCGCGCATGCACCAGGCCCTGCGCTTCCAGCAGGTCGTAGGCCGCGAACACGGTCGATGGGCTGATGCCCCGGGCCCGGCTGGTTTCCCGCACCGAGGGCATGCGATCGCCCGCGCGCAGGGCGCCGCTGTGGATCAACTGGGCGAGGGCGTCGGCGTGGCGTTCGTAGCGTTTCATGGACGGGAGCGGACCGGGGAGGGGTGGTGGATGGACCGTGGCGGCGTGGACGGCATGCAACTGATCCGTATTTTTAGCGGCAAACTGAATCTGTACTGTTTTGCCCGGGGTGCGTAGAGTCGCACATGGCAGACCTGCCGCATTCCCACGTCCGATCGGATCCCCCATGAATGAAACCGCATGCCGGGCCGGGCGCCTGGCCTTGCTGGCCCTCGTGTCGCTGCTGGCGCTGCTGACGGCGGCGGGGCCGGCCGCCGCGGCG